>SMXG01000019.1 GCA_004356775.1 Betaproteobacteria bacterium
GAGATGACCCCTTCGCAAATTGACGATGCGCAAAAGATGGCGCGAGACTGCGAAAAGAAAAATTATAAGAACTGTGAATAATCGTAATGAATGCGTAATTACTCTTTAGCTAAATAATCTAATAAGGCGTTTGAACATGTCACAGCACAATCGCAGTTGGTGGGAAAGAAGAGGTGAGAATATTGTAAATCTTACCATAGGATTAGCAATAACCCTTGGTACGCTTTGGGGTATATACATAGGACTAAGCTTATATTCTTAAGAACAAAAATCGTTCATTGTCGGTTTTTTACTTGTTTCTGGTTCTATCCTTTAAGTTGGTTTCTGTAGAGCATTTGGCGATCTGTTCGAAAAAAACAACAACAGTTGACCCACAGCTAATATACAAAAGAACCACGCACTTAGGCGAGGTTCTCTACACTTCTTTGAACGGCATAAAACACTTAATTAGTGGAGGTAGCGGAGATCGAACCACAGCTTATTAATACCTTACCAATCCATGTATTAACCTAAAAATGGTTAGTCCAATTTCTTGGGGATGCCCCCAATAATACCTCCAGAGTGATTGGCTGTTATCGGATTGCTTAGGAAGCTAATGTGATCGTTTATTTTACATAAAATAGACTTTCACGAATGTCTGCTTTTGAACCAAAGATTTTTATAACTTTGTTATTTTTGTATCCGTATATAATTGGTACATAGAGTATTCGTAGGGAAAGAATGAAGCCATATTTATACCTATCTTGTTTCCTATTAGGCGCTTGCACTAGCCTGCCACAGGCGATAAAAAATGTGCGCGTGGTGGATATTCCCTATGCTCAGGTCACCCAAAACATAGATAGTTACAAGGATATTCCCGTACGTTGGGGTGGCGTTATTATAAACATAGAAAACGAAGAAAATTTTAGCCTTGTTCAGGCACTGTTCTATCCTCTCAATTACTTAGGGAGACCTCAACTAGACGAACCACACGGAGGACTTTTTGTTTTTAAAAGTACTAAATTTCTTGATCCTGTAGTCTATGTAAAAGGTAAAAAAATTACTGTTGTGGGAACACTAAATGGGGAAATTGAACGCACTGTAGGAAAAAAAATCATTCAGGTGCCGTTGTTGTTATCCACGGCTACTCACCTATGGCCAGAATATTATCACAAAGACTATTATGATTATGGTGGCTATGGTGGTCGTTATGCTGGGTTTGGTGGATGTGGCCTTCATTCCTGCTATGGATATGATGATTATCCCGTTATCCGGGGAGGATACTATTTGCCATATCGGTACTAGTAAAAAAGAAAGTTGGTTTATATGAAAACGATCAAATTACTGTTCCTTATCATCGTCCTGTTTGGGTCAATTACAAGCGGCTCAGTATGGGCACGCGGTGGGCATGGTGGTGGACACTTTGGCGGAGGCCATCATTTTGGTGGGCACCACTTTGGAGGACACCACTTCGGGAGCTATGGCTTTAGGTGGGGGTTAGGCCTAGGTTATGGTCTAGGTTATGGTAGATATTGGCCCTATTATGGTGGATATTATTCCACTTATTATTGTGGTTATGACGGTTGTTATCCTCCAGCAGTGTACATTCAACGAAGGACAGTGCGCAAGCAGCTACAGGATCACAGGCCAGCTATTGGCACTACTGCCGCAATCCAGAAGGTTATTATCCACAAGTCAAAAAGTTTCCTGACGGCTGGTTACCAGTTGCTCCGCGGCTAACTGCACAGTAAGGAGTAATCATGTTTAAAATACTTCGACCATTGGCTCTGGTGATAGTCTCTCTACTTACCGCATGCGCGAGCATACCATCCGGTCCCAGCTACATGGCTCTGCCAGGTTCGGACAAAAGCTTCGATCAGTTTCGTAATGACGACTATCAATGTAGACAGTTTGCCCATGAACGAGTAAGCGGAGCTAGTCCTGAGAAGTTTTCAGAGTATGTCAATCAACAACGTTACGACACCAGCTATGTACAATGCATGTACGCAAGGGATCATCGTGTGCCTGTGCGTGGTCCAATCATAGAAGGCTCTACCAAAAGCAATAACAGTAATCAGAGTGGAAGTATTCCGCCTCCACCATTGGGGAAGCCTCCACCTTCACCACCAGACCTGTAGTTCCAATTGAGTATCTTACTTACACGTTTGGGCATGCTCGCTCTCCTCTGTTTCACATGCTTCGAAGAGATGTTTGCTTAAGATCTTAAACCAGTTCTCACGAATAACCGCTTTTCGTGCAATGCAGCCATTTGATCTTTTGTAAAAGCGGGCGGCGGGAATCGAATAGCAAACTGGAAGGCTTATTAACATATATTCTGTGCTTTTCAATGTTTCGATGTTGCCCCTAAAGTTGCCCCATAAAATGCTAGATTCGATAGGATGGTATAAAATCGTATTGGAATAAAAAAATGAATCAGCGCTTAACTGAACTCTGCATACTTTTTTAGATTTATTTAAGATAGGGATATACCTAGTCCGGAACTGACCCCATCTCCTATCAATGTAGTGCCTATCCCTTCAGCCTTTCCCTATTTTTTTCCCAAAAAAGATTTTCTAGAATGAAAATCTTCTAACGTCCGCCTTTGGCACAAAGCAGACATTCAATGTGCCAGCTCATAGTAGTACCGCGTACCGCACGTCTGTTAGAACGATGGGTTTGAGAGGACGCTCATACTTCTTACATCCTTCCATACGGCGTACAACTATGTGTTTTATCATGAATAGTTGGTTTGGGACTCGGTAAGAACACTGTACGTTACTATACGGGCCGAGTTGACTTTAGATAAGAACGGATGAAATAAGGATAGGTTGCACGCCGATGGATTTAACAACCCACACAGACTTTGTTGACGACGTTTCGTACGTAGATCATTGCGATAATTGCAGCAATCCATACAATTGCAAATATAATCCACCAGACTTCTAAAATGTCGAAGTTAAGTACAGTAATGGCAAACCAGAGTAGAGGAAAAGGCAAAATAACTTGTCGTAAGATACCTATAAGAAGTGGAAAGAGCGGACGTTTAAGACCACGAAAGACGGAATTAGTAACAAACAATAATCCATATGCCCATGTGATAAAAGCAGCCACTGAAAGGTAACCAACGCCAGAGTTGATCACGGCTTGATCGTCAGTGAAAATACCCATCACATATTTTGAGAAGAAGAGTATGAATACTGCTGCTAAGGTACTGAGATATAAAGAGTAACGAATAGCAACTCGAATTATCTCCCGAACGCGGTCATATTTTTCCGCACCATTGTTTTGGCTAATGAGTGTCAGTACAGCGACAGTTATTCCAATACCTGGAATCAATACCATTTGTTCGACTCGTAGTGCCACACCATACCCAGCTACGGTAATCTCACCAAATGAACTAACAAAGTACATGATAATAAATGCGCCAATTGAAATAGTCATCATGGAAAGACTCACGGGAAAACCTTGTCCTGCAATGTCGAGATAGGATTTCACATCGGGCACATATTTACCCCATGATTCCTGTTTTATTAATCTAGTGCCACGTACCTTGTGCCATAAATATAATGCGCTAAGTGCATTGCTTACAATTGTTGCAAGTGCAATACCTAAAATACTCAATGTAGGAAGACCAAACCAGCCAAATGCGAGAGTAGGACTGAGTAAACTGTTGATAAAAAAGCTAGCAATGAGGACATTGCGGTATGATTTTGTGTCACCAACCGCGTTCAGTATTGCATTAAACATAAAAGTCATCGTGATGAAGATCGAGCCACAAAAGATGGTGAAAAGATAATTACTTGCAGTAGCGAGGTACGCTCCTTCGGCACCAAGGAGCGTGAGAAAAGATGGTGTAACTAGAGTACCTAGAATAGAAATGGTAATACCTAACAGAACCCCGAAGCTAATTGTCTGTTTTGCATAGCGCTTGGCAGCTGCTTCGTCGTTTTTACCCAATGCATTTGCAATGAGTGTGGTAGCTCCCGTGCCAACACCCATGCCAATGGCAATGAGCGTAAAGAAAATAGGGAAGGAGATAGAAAGAGAGGCAAGTGCCTGTGTTGAAAGGTAACCTGCGACAAGCATGTCAACCACGTTATACATCGTATTAAAGAAAAACCCAATACTCGATGGGATGGCAAGAGTAAGGAGGAGTTTCGGTATGGGGTCAGTGGTAAGACGGCTGTAGTGTAGATTAGTCACAAGAGTCAATATGCACATCAAAAAGATTCTAATTGAAGAATGTCCTCTATCGACACAAAGTGGACATTCTTCTAATCAATAATGGTTTTTTTCAAAGCATAATTCCTGTAGTCGTAGTCAACATCCACCTGATAATAAATCGGTTAGTCACATTATTTACCCAGATATTTGCTTGATAACTTTTGGTATAGTCAAATAGGCTTTCTCTGTGGACTGAGCATGTCGTTTATTACAAAATTCTTGGTATTCAATTCTTATTTCATGTTGCTTCTCAACTCGAGGATATTTGCTGAGAGAACGAAAATTTGTACCGAAATGATTCATTTTTTGTGACGCTCGCCCAGAGGATACTCAATTTTTTATGGATATATCATTTTTACTTGAAGGGTAAAGCAAGAAAAGTTCCGCCATTTTGCTTTGCAAGTTCTCGCATCAGAATAGCAAATCGGCCCGTTGTGGCTTGTGAGAAAAAACCAACGGCGTGAATCTTGGCTAAGCGTTGTCCATTTTTTTGATTCGTGTTCATTTTTGTGATGTTAGCGATGTCATCATCATAAGAAGCGCCGGTATAATCGTCACCAAAAACATAAATAGCAATCGACTGGCCTGGTTTTTTGTATTGTTTCAGAGCGGTCATTATTCCTTCTACAGGACTGCTGTTAGACGCACTCCGCCATTCTTTAAATAACCTCATCACAATTTTGCGTCGAAAAGGCGCATCGGGAATCCAGCGCCCACTATAGCCGGAAATAATGGCTTTACCTTGGTCGTCTAATATCTGAAAAGCTTTTACTTGAGGATGAATCGTCAAAACATTAATGATCTCCTGTGAAACATGATTCCAGATAGACTGCATACTGCCTGATGTATCAATCACAAAAATGACATAATCACTGTCCACTGGAATGCCCCCCACTTCCTCATCACGAACGGTATTGCTGGTCGATGATGCAATAGACACTGTCTCCAGGGTTGATTGAACCAGTGAAAGTCCATCGAGATCACCTACCAGTTCTTTTTCTTCACGTTCTTTTTTACTCAGATCTTCTGAAAAGATTTGAGCCGCCTGACCTAAGTTTCCTTTTTCCACTAGCTGGATATCATTCATTTTCTTTTGCTGATCAATTTTTTGCGCCAGATTATCTGCTTGACTCTTTAGCGTCATGACTTGCTCGAGTAAACTCTCGACCTGGTCTGCACTTGATTGTGGTGTATCTCTATCAGTATTAGAAAGCAACACCAACAAGACTACAGCGCCAAAACTACAGGAGATGACATCCAGGAAAGAAAGATTAAATATGTCAAAATCTTTTTTCTTGATTTTCATGGCCAATTCACCGCAGGACTAATGACTAATCCACCTGTACTACCTGCCCATACCCAATATTCATTGGCCGCATCAGGATCTCCTTCTATAGGCAGTAAAATAACATTGACCTTCACACCACGAAGATTACTGTCGTGAATAGTCTGCCGGAATAGCTTTACCCGACATTCACCTGAAATTGTTCTGGAATTTCCAAGTAGAGAACTGCATCCAGAAAAAGGATTAAGACGCGCGTAATCCGATTCGCCGACGGTAGGTAAGCCATCAGTAATGACATAAAGATCAGTGGCGTTAAGCTTGGATACGGCTTGTAATCCTTTTTGCAGATTCGTCGCACCCGTAGGGACAATGGTATCCAACCTTTGATAGAGCGCCTTAAGCGTAGCAGGATTGTTTGCAGTCGCCCACTTTGCTTGGACCAGTGATTGCGTAGAATCATTAAAAGAGATCACACTCAATTGGCTCACCTTAGGAACACGGGCAAGAAGCCAACGTACTGTCTTTTTCGTTCGGAGCCATTTAGGGCCTTGTTTCTTGTCTTGAACAGAGCCATTTTTTCTTTTAATAATGTTGAGCAACGTTTCATCCGTCATTGAAGCGCTGCTGTCGATCAGTACAGCAATACGACGGCCCTCAACTTTTAGACCCATCAGGTAATTTTCTTCACCACCTCGATCATCTTCTACAAGATCTTCTTTGTAGACCATAGGTCTTGTAGCAATATCATTCTGCAGAGCCGCTAATTGGTCCTTTTTATTGACAAGACTAGATTCTTTTTTTGAAAGTGCTTGTTTAAGCTGTGCAAGCTTTACTTTGAGATTGGCAATTTTCTCAGCTTCAGATTGAGATGTATTGCGTAGTAGTTCAAGTGTCTGTTGCAGTTCCTTCTGCTGTAATTCAAGATATTGTGCCTCTCCAACCAGACGATTAGCTTCAACATTATTAGAATCACTCACATTGTACTTGACTAGCATAAATACCAGTATAATAGCGCCAAGCCCACATGACATAACGTCCAGGAATGCAAGGTTAAAACCTTCTGATCGACGACGCCTTCTCACAGATTGACTCGTTACTTGATTCGGGCAAGTAGATACTGATCACAATAAGATTGGATATCAACAATTTGGCCATCTTGCAGGCGTTGCAGTTGATGAAAGAAAAACATGAGAAATATGCTAATCAGCAGAGCCACGAGCGTTGAGTTAAAAGCCACGCCGAGACTATTAGTCATGCTAGCAATATCTCCTGCAAGCGCTTTATCGGCAAAAGACAGCGCTTCGCCGATGCCACGCACCGTACCAATAAAACCGATGGAAGGAACAGCCCAGATCAGATAACGAATCATCGAATTTTCTGCTTCTTGGCGATTAGCAAGTGCTTCCACACAACTTTCTATGGCATCAGACAGATTTTGTACATTCCTGGTTCCGGCATACCGCCACAAGGTGGTGCGCAGTGTCTGAATAAGGGGCGCCGAACTGTGATCAGCAGAAAGTTCCTCATCAAGTCGTTTAATAACCTGTTCTGGATCAAAATCTTCTACCTTGATTTCTTCAATTATATCAACCGTATAAATGTATTTGCTGCGCAAAATTGTGCGGCATTTGCTTAGAATGAGGAAACTTCCCCAGAGCATTAGAATAATGCAGATCTCCTGTTCGTAATCTTTGAGGACAATTACCAAGTCGCGAGGCGTCGATTGACCTGCCTGTTTTGCTGCCTCAATTAATAGGTCAGCTTCTGGACGGACATAGCCGATATAAGCCAGATGAACAAGAATGACAGAAACAATCAGGACAACAAAACTTTTAGTGATATCAGACATATTAAATATCCGCAGGAAAAGATTTTTAACGATACTAGACATATCAAATATCCACAGGAAAAGATGTTGGAGAATTTAAACTAATGTGCGGTATCACCGCATACACGGTTGCCGCTGTAACAAAAAGAGCAGCTAGCATCACAAGCCACAGTACAATTCTTTTTTTTAACGCCTGTTTCAGCTTACTCATTTTTGCCTCCATAAAGATAACGTCCAATTCGGAATCCTACATCGTCACGTCCAGCAGTCAATCCTTCCCTGAATGCGGGCCGGAGCATGGTAATTGAGCCAGAGCGGAAATTGGCCCCCTTGATTACATGTGGCTGTCCACGTTGTTCGCCCATTGGATTACGCACGGTTGTATTCGTCATTGGCGGCATGACTAAGTAGACATCATGAACCCATTCACTAACATTGCCAGACATATCATAAAGACCAGATAATTCTCTATTGAAGCTGCCGACAGGCGCAACGTTAACATAACCATCATTATAATTAGGTACATAAAATGTCACCTGGCCTTTAGCCGTTTCATCTGCGATATTCGCAGTGTTAGATGGAATGATCGTCTCGTTTCCCCATGAAAAAATGGTTTGTTTAGTTTTTCCTGACTTGCGTGCTAGCCATTCCCATTCTGCTTCACTAAGTAAACGATAGCCATCAGCGTTTGCATTGAAATCGTTTACTCTACCATTCGTAATTTCATAGAAGAGCTGAAGTTTTTCTTTTTTACTTAACCAATTACAGTAGGCTACCGCTTCTTGCCAACTAATCGAAGTAATAGGAATATTGGCATCTCCCTGACCTTTTTTAGGGTTAAATTTTGTAAATTGGCTATTCGTTATTTCAAAAATACTGGCATAGAATGGCTTTGTTAGGCTGATATTTCTCTGAAATTCATTGGCGCGCTGGCCTTTTTCAGAACGTGGTGC
>SMXG01000020.1 GCA_004356775.1 Betaproteobacteria bacterium
GTGGGATGAGTCAATTACAGGAAAACATCTTCCTGTTGACTCTGAACAATTAACAAGTATAAGCGTGACGCTAAAAAATGTTCGTAAAGAGTCAGAACTAGGTTCATCGTTGTATGTTCTTAGCTTCACGATTATAGTCTGCCTACTAAAAAGGGAGCATAATATACTCGCTTATCGTAGCCTATGCGTTCCGTGTTGCAGGCGAGCCAGAGTTGTGGTCAATGTAGAGGGAGGACCCCAAAACAATACGGTCAAGGCAGGCGCAGTAAAGAGCTTTAGTCTGTTCTGAATAGAGTATTCTTTATCTTTGTGCTGCACCTTGCAGGTTATTGGTGGAGACGAGGAGGATCGAACTCCCGACCTTCGCATTGCGAACGCGACGCTCTCCCAGCTGAGCTACGTCCCCCAAGTTAGTGCATTTTATATCAAAAACTATCAGCGTAAAATTGACATCACCTGAGAGGCTGCGGATAATCTTTCGAGTTGACTTATTCCTATTGTTGTTAAAACATATTGCTATAAAAGGACAGAAGTCAGATGTTCTATTCTTTGGTGGCATGGTTCCACAGTGCGGCCAAGATGAAGCCGGATCTGTTTTGTAACCGTTATGCTGGCCGGATTATCAAAGCGTCAGACATGGATCGCAAAACAATTAAGAAGTGGGCATCCACTATTTATCCCTCACATCCGGTTTCCAATCATATTTGTGAATAGCAAATCCCGAACACATAAGGAGCGAGCATGAGCAAAGACTCCCTGATCAACAGCACGTTTTCAAAGTTGGCCGATATTTCTGAATCCTTTGTTCTTTATAGCCTTGATCTTGGCCTTGCCAATGCGGCGGGTGACCCGATTAAAGTGCCGTTGATCCTGCTTTGGCTTGCTGCGGCCTCGGTGTTTTTTACGTTCTATTTTGACTTTATCAATATCCGCTATTTTAAACATTCGGTCGCGGTGGCTTTTAACCGTCATCCGGAACCGGATGCCGACGGACAAATCAGTTCTTTTCAGGCTCTTGCAACATCGCTTTCGGGCACGGTGGGACTTGGCAATATTGCAGGTGTGGCTGTGGCGATTACAGTCGGCGGGCCGGGAGCGGCCCTGTGGATGGCTATCATGGGCATGCTCAGCATGTCGACAAAGTTTATTGAGGTGACCCTCGGCGTGAAATACCGCCATCATCCCGATCCGGAGGACAGGAAAAAGATTTCAGGCGGGCCGATGTATTATCTCCGTGATGCGCTGAATAATCGTGGCATCCCATATTTGGGAACAGTTCTGTCTACATTATTTGCAGTGGCCTGTATTTGCGGCGCCATAGGCGGCGGCAACATGTTTCAGGCCAACCAATCCTTTGCACAGGTCCTCAATGTTACAGGCGGCGAGGCAAGCTGGTTCTACGGCAAGGGCTGGGTTTTTGGCCTAATAATGGCTGCTATGGTGGCGGTTGTTATTATCGGCGGAATTAAGTCGATCGCTGGCGCAGCATCGAAAATCGTACCTTTCATGGCGGGAATATATCTGCTGGCCGGGTTTATCATTATTGCAATGAATTTGCCCGCCTTGCCGGGTGCGCTTAGTATTATTGTAACCTCTGCTTTCTCATTGCAGGCCGGGGTCGGCGGCTTTATCGGTGCCTTGCTTGCAGGGATACAGCGGGCGACGTTTTCCAATGAAGCAGGTCTTGGTTCAGCGGCTATCGTTCACGCGACAGCGAAGACGGATATTCCGGCTAAACAAGGCATCGCCGGGATGATGGGGTCTTTTATTGATACGGTTGTTATTTGTATGATGACGGCCCTGATTATCGTGATTTCCGGTGTGTATGAAACAACAGACGGCATGGCCGGAGTTGAGCTGACCTCCGCTGCGATGGGAAGTGCAGTTTCATGGTTTCCTTATGTGTTGGCTTTGTGTGTTGTGCTGTTTGCTTATTCAACGTTGATTACCTGGTATTATTACGGCGAGAAGTGCCTGACCTTCCTGTTCGGGGAAAAGTGGTGGGTTGCGCTGGCTTTTAAACTTATATTTTGCGCGTTCGTTGTCATCGGTGCGGAGGCGGAACTGGGGAATGTTATTCGTTTCTCTGACGCTATGTTTCTCTCGCTCGGTATTCCGAATATTATCGGGCTTTATATTCTCGCACCAGAGGTGAAGCGAGATCTTAAAGAATATCTGCAAACACTTAAAAAATAAAAATAAACATAGCACTTGATCTCTTCTGATTTTTTATTGACGTTATCCATAATGTTTTCTACAAAGGGATAAATTTCTTAGGGAGAAAAATTATGGGGAAATTTCGATTAAAGGACTATTTTAATAAAGAATATTTTGGCCTTTTTGGGGATGGAAGTGATGTGTTGATCGGCGCATTTTCTTCCGCGATGTTGCTTTTGTCTGATTCTCCACTCGTTTAGAAAACCTTAGTGACATCTTCTATTTTTGTAAGAATTTTTGATCTCTAGTATTTTTCTTGTTTTTCTCTATTAACTATTCATTAGTATAGATATGGATACGGTGTCAGTACGATGTTGTATTGCGGGAGCTGGTCCAGCTGGCGTAATTTTGGGGCTACTGCTATCCCGAGCGGGTGTTGAAGTGCTGGTTTTAGAAAAGCACGCAGATTTTCTTCGTGACTTTCGTGGAGATACGATTCATCCATCGACGTTGGAGGTCATGTATGAACTTGGGCTCCTCGAAGAATTACTGCTGCTGCCACATCAGAAGGTGTCGCAGATTAATGCACAGTTTGGTGATTTGGCACTTACAGTAGCGGATTTTAATCACTTGCAAACCCGATGTCACTTCGTTGTCTTAATGCCGCAATGGGATTTTCTTAATTTTCTTACTCTAGAGGCAGCTCGATACCCGACATTTCATCTGCGCATGCAAGCCGAAGTTACAGGGCTCATCGAGGAAAAAGAGCGTGTCGTTGGTCTCAATGCAATATCTTCGGGTGGGACCATTGGCGGTACGTACAAATCTGGTTGTGGGAGCCGATGGATGGCACTCAGTTGTCCGGACCCAGGACTAACTTGAAGGTACAAGATTTTGGTGCGCCCATGGATGTTCTGTGGTTTAAGCTTACAAGGCAATTTAGTGATGCTAAAGATCCAGTAGCCTGGTTTGACACAGGGCGGATTTTTATTATGCTGAATCGAAGTGGGTACTGGCAATGCGGCTTCGTGATCCCGAAAGGGTCACTCAGGCAGATTCGAGAGCGAGGGCTAACGACGCTTCGTGACGATATCGTGAAACTTGCACCATTTGTGGCTGGCCGTGTTGGTAAGTTACAAGATTGGGAAGAAATTAAGCTGCTAACCGTTCAAGTCGATCGGTTGCGTCAGTGGTATCGTCCAGGTCTTCTTTGCCTTGGAGATGCTGCGCATGCTATGTCCCCGATTGGCGGTGTTGGTATTAACCTCGCAATTCAAGGTGCAGTATAGCCGCGGCAAATTTATTGGCTGGCCCACTGCGCTCAAATCGGCTTACCACGGAGAATCTACGCCGAGTTCAGAGTCGGCGAGAGTGGCCAACGCGCGCAACGCAACAGGTACAGCTTTCTATACAGAATCGTGTTACTAGTCGCGTGTTGCGGGGCAGCAACCCGCTCTCACCACCTTTCCTCCTCCGACTTTTAGTACGGTTCCCGTTTTTACGTCGGCTTCCTGCTCGGTTGATTGGAATCGGGTTTTGCTCAGAGCATGTAAATACGCCTTGTGTGCGACTGAACTGAGGTAGGACCTTATCTTTGTGAAAGAGTATTAGAGCACGTCCTTTTTGATTCTTACAATCTATCTGACGACCTACGGTTCAACTTACGTCGCTCTTTACTACGTCGCTCATGAGCCTTGATAGTAAGAACAGCGCAAGGAGCGTATCTGACGATGTATTCTGCAACGCTTCCGAGGGTAATTCGTTTCCATCCACTATAGCCGTGTGTTCCGAGGACGATTAGATCCGCTTTGAGTTCGGCGGCAACACGAACAGCCTCTTCGCCAGCACGGCCTTCAGTAAAAATAGTATCAACTTTAATATCGAACTGCTTTTTTAATTTCCGAAGAGTGTCTTTTCCTCGTTGTTTGTTCTTTTCAAGGTCATCAACTACTTCGTCGAATCCTGGCTTTAGGTAATATTGCGCTGGAACATTCCAAACTGCTCTATCAAATACGTGCAGGGGTATGAGCTCTGCTCCTAGAGTTTTGGCTAACCACAGGGCATATAAGCTTGCATCTTTAGCTGTGTCTGAAAAATCAGTGGCCAAGATGATCTTTTTAATGGGTGCCCGCATCAGTGCTCTCCTTATTGTTTAATACAATTTAGATATGAATTTATACTAGGTTTCCTCCCTGTGTAAATATAACATGTATTTTTCTTGGTACTAGTTGGGAGGTGGGGATGGATTTCCTGGAGGAGGAGGGGGAATACTTAAGTTCTGATAACTGTTGCCGATTCTGGCAGGGTTCTCTACGATTTGACCGTGCACAGGCACACGATGGCCCTGTGCGTACATGCATTGTACATAGCTGTTGTCATAACGATGCTGAGTAATTCGTCCTGAAACACCTGCGTTACTAAATCCGATCAATCCTCCTCCGAGTAGGCCACTACCCGCACCAATAGCGGCCCCGCTTCCAGCGTGACCGCTTCCAGCTCCAATAAGAGCACCTGCTGCTGCACCAAGTCCTGCCCCTATGGCAGCAGTAGTTGCTCCACTGGTCAGAGAAGCTTGATTCGGTGTTACGCCGCCCACTTGTTCATTGGCAAACTGTTTACATTGATAGTCGTCATGGCGAAACTGATCGAAGTTTTTACCCGAGCCTGGCAGAGCCATCACACTAGGGCCGGATGGGATGCTCGCGCACGCGGTGAGCAGGGCGGCCACCAACAGAGCCAATAGTCGATGTATTTTAAACATGATTATTACTCCTTACTGTGTAGTTGGCGCAGTTGGCGCAATTACTACAGTTGATGCGGTTGGCTGCGGGGCCACCGGCAACCAGCCGTCTGGACACTTCTTGACATAGGGATAATAGCCTTCCGGATTGCTGCAGTAGTGCCAATAGTTGGTCTGTGATTCTGTAGTTGCTTGCGCGCCGTTCTCTTGTTGAATGTACGTAACTGGAGGATAACCACCATAACCATATCCACCATAACCATAACCGCCATAATAGGGCCATCCACCATAACCATAACCGCCATAATAGGGCCAATATCCACCATAACCCAGACCATAACCTAGGCCGAACCCCCATCCAAAACCGTGGCGGCCAAAGCCACGACCATAGAAACCGCGACCAAAGTGGCGACCCCAACCAAAATGCTTTCTACCTCCTCTAAAGCTTCGACCACCTCTTCGGGCGATTTGCAGCCCACCAGCATAGGTTTGGCCCGCACTAAAGTGGGATCCTCCGGCAATCTGACCGCTTACAGCATGGTGATCGCCTCCGCCACCATGTCCACCCCCGCCACGTGCTGCTGCCCATATTGAGCCACTTGTAATCGACCCAAGCAGGACGATGATAAGGCTCAGTAATTTGATCGTTTTCATATAAA
>SMXG01000003.1 GCA_004356775.1 Betaproteobacteria bacterium
TATGCTTGGGGATCTGTTACTTTCCTTAGTGCTTGGTCGAATGCAAGCACGTCGCGACCATCAGCAAGAGAAAGATCATCCGCATATCCGAGAATACGAGTTTTGTAGTATCCACCAATTCGTTCACGCACCAACCAAGAACCATTTGCATCCACACGACGAATGTAACCAAGTGTCTTGCACGGTCCGATTTGTCGGTAATACGGCTTCCGCCGTGGCTCAAGTTTCTTTCGTGATTTCTTGGTTCGCGTATCGTAATCTACTGCTGTCCGTGCCATGTTATTTATGTATTCACCTTGCGAATGAACCCCACAATAAGCCCCACTATCGACTAGGATTAACTGTACTCTATTTTGGGTTAACTGGCAATAACGTAGATAAACAGAGGGAATACGCGGTAACAACAAACGACAGTATGCGGCCTATTTCACCCTTTCACGGTGAGTACAGGGGTTCGAATCCCCTTGGGGACGCCAAGTCAATTTAATTACCTGAATAAACATTATGTTCGGGTAAATCGATAGGTTAAATTTCTAAGTGTATCGCTAAACTGTTACACTTGGAGTACAACCATGCCTTCACAAATTCACATATTTAACCGCAAAGAGACGTTCTATTTCAGTAGGCGTATTCCAAAAGACCTCCTAAGTCTTTACCCAACAGAACATCTTTTTTAGTCTTAAAACAAAAGACCGACGAGAAGCGGATAGGCTTGCACGTATTGAATCCGTTAAGCTCGAGCAGGAGTTCAAACAGCAACGTAGTACCTTACCGGATAATTCACTACAAGATACATCGGATGAAAATATAGAGCGAATATGTAAGGAACATGAATATATCATTTATTGAAAATATTACACTAAAAACAACATGGAATTTCATACGTCCTTTGCTGGCTGAATCAATACAACAAGAATTACAACCTAAAAGTTCAGAAAAAAAGGGCCGAATTCTAGCTTTCGATTTTTACAATAAACTGAAGCGAACAAGTGACATAGTGGCTGAAATAATTCTCAATATCGCTGAGTATAAGGAAGCATAGGCGAGTTTGAGAATAGCCGAGCCAATAAACTAGTATAATGGGAAAAATTCATACCGCCCAAGATAAACTGAATAATACGGGCGCGGCACTTAAAATCTCACTAAACGAGGTACTTCTCGCTCTAAAAAGCTTGAACCCCCAGCTCGAAATTCACGAACCATGCGTTGTTAAAAAATAGATGTTGCTATACAAAGTGAAGGGCTAATTATGCGCACTATCTTAAACGGGATTGTGGGGAATCAGACAGATTACAGTCGTATGGAAAAGGTAAGTGTGGAGCTGCTGGATACATATTTGAAAGAAGCTGAGCTAAATTCCTCTCTTATATCAGAAGCAATCGAGAATTTACGACACTTCCTTTCTATCCAATTTTCTTTTAAAGAGAGTTTTTAACATCACGAGAATGTATTTTCTATGACTTGGTAAAATTAGATTGAGTTGTATTAGTGTAATTCGTTAGTGATGCAGTATGCCCTAACGTTATGCATCAGACGATGAAAAGAGGACTATGTAAAGAAGGCGTACATCAGTAGTATCTAAACCGATATGCGTTCTTATCGGGAGCGTGCCTTCGAATTTCGGATAGCGATAAAAAAACTAAACATAGCTTGAGCCAATAAACTTAAACCGGATAATTTAGTGAATGTCTGCTTTGCGCCAAAGACATTGAGAGTTGTTAACTAGACTAGTAAGATTTTCGTCTCCCAGTGCCCAGATTTATCTCCTCGGGCACGCCACCTTATTCCCCCACCCCAGATTGTGAGATGCCAGATATGGTAGCTGATCTGGTGCTTCGATCGCAACCTAACCCATCGTGAGTACACTCACTCACAATAGCCTAAACTACCAAAACTTCCACCAAGACTCGCTATCAGATGTGACCAAGTCAGAAGCAACCATATTATCGAGAAAGTTTTTTTTCATTACACGCTCGGCATCATCACGCAAATCAGTCATCCCCAAAATATCATAGGCCTCCACCATGATAGATAATGCTTCTTTCGTAGCCGGGGTCCGCGGATACTCCTCTAGGGCAAATTGTGCACGATTAAGTGCAGCAATGTAGGCACCTCGCTTCATATAGTAGCGCGCTACATGGATCTCGCCCATAGCCACTGCATTAACCAGATGGTTCATACGCTTTAAAGCATCGGATCTGTATTTACTGTTAGGAAAGCGGGTAACTAAATCCTTGAAACTTTCAAATGATTCACGCGACAATTTTGGGTCACGTTCACTCATTTTTTGATTGAGCCAATGTTTCATTACATAATGTGCTATTCCTTTATCATCATTGTAACTTGCCAGTCCCTTAAGGTAATGAGCATAATCTACATGAGGATGGTTTGGATGTAGCTTAATAAATCGGTTGGCAGCAATAACGGCAGCAGCCTCATCACCCTCTTTGTAATGGGCGTAGGCTACCTCGAGTTGAGCTTGTTGCGCATAACGACCATAAGGATAACGCGCTTCCAAAGCTATAAACAATGTGATTGCACCCTTGTAATCTCCGTTTTCTAGATCAGATTTGGCCTCCGAATAAAATTGGGTTACAGGCCAGTCTGCGGTATTCTCCCCCTTTTTATAGGTTTTTAACCAGCCAAAAGCACAACCTGATAGTAGAAGTACTAAGAATGCGACTAAAATACGCGAAGTAATGGACATAACAAATTCAATGACAGCTAAAAACGAACTATCTTATTATAACGCAAAATTCTCGCGGCCTAGACCTACTGAAAATATCATCGAGCTAATAATTCCACAAAACTGCGCCGGACTGCGGCTGGATCAGGCTCTAGCACAGCTACTGCCAGACCAGTCCCGTACCCGTTTACAGGGATGGATCCTAAAAAGACGAATAACCATAGATGATCTAGAAGCAAACTCAAAAGAGAAAGTATGGGGTGGTGAAAAAATTAAAATAAAACCACCACAACACCCCACTGAGACTGCTTATGCTGCCGAAGCTATCAAGCTTGATATAGTGTATGAAGATCAAGCGCTCATAGTCATTAATAAACCCGCTGGAATGGTAGTGCATCCTGGCAACGACAACTGGCATGGCACCCTGCTAAATGGTCTACTGCACCATGCTGCACAATTGAATGGAATACCACGAGCAGGCATCGTGCACCGGCTAGATAAGAACACCAGCGGCCTATTAGTTGTGGCAAAGACTCTTGAAGCACAAACTAGCTTAGTGCGACAACTGCAAAATCGTACCATGAAACGAGATTACTTCGCTTTAGTACTTGGCCGCGTTACAATTGACGGTTGGGTAAATACGCCAATAGGACGACACCCGATACAGCGCGTAAAAATGGCAGTAACCAAAAATGGCAAGGAGGCGTGCACCCACTACCTGGTAATAGAGCAACTTTGCGGATGTACCTTACTCCAATGCAGTTTGGAAACCGGGCGTACCCATCAAATTCGTGTGCACATGCACTCTATTGGCCACCCGCTAATAGGTGACCCAATCTATAGTAACAAACCAAGAAAGGTCGCACATGAAGTTAGACGATTAGTAATGAATTTCCCGAGACAAGCACTACATGCGCAACGACTGGAGCTGACTCATCCAAAGACTGGTCAAACAGTAATGTGGGAAACTGGGCTGCCTGAAGATTTAGAGAAGCTTCTGCTTACGCTCCGACAATATCATGAGAATTACCTCCCATCCAAATAGATTTACCAATATGAGTGATTGGATTACGCCCAACTGGCCTGCACCATACAATGTTCAGGCACTATTTACCACGCGTCATGGCGGTATGAGTAGTGACCCCTACGCAAGCCTTAATTTGGCTGATCATGTAGGTGACAACCCACTAATCGTCAAACAAAATCGCGCAAAACTACGTAGGGTTCTACCGAATGAACCGCAATGGTTGAAACAGGTACACGGTTCAATACCAATTTGGGCAGACGATGATGTAATTGTGCCTGAAGGCGACGCCGCATTGAGTCGCAGCTACAATGTAGTCTGTGCAGTACTCACTGCCGATTGCTTACCAGTATTTCTGTGTGATGACGTGGGAACGGTAGTAGGTATTGTCCATGCCGGATGGCGAGGTTTAGTTGCAGGAGTGCTCGAACGAGCAGTAACGGAGATGAGTGGGAAAAATGCTCGAATTATGGCTTACCTTGGACCAGCAATAGGGCCCAATTTTTTTGAAGTTGGAGAAAAAGTACGTCATGCCTTTATCAAACAGGATGAGAAATCTGCACTCGCCTTTGCTCCACACTACAAAGACAATGGCAAAAAATGTTTTGCTGATATATTTCTGTTGGCGCGACAGCGATTAGCAGCGATTGGTGTTACTGAAGTCTACAGCAACGAGGAGTGTACTTTTAGTAATCCGGAAAGATTCTTTTCCTATCGACGCGACGGCAATACTGGGCGGATGGCGGGGTTGATTTGGCTTGCCAAGTAAAATTATGTTTAGCACTCTAATACTTTTACATAAAAAGTTTTAACGTAATTAGCCTCTCAAATATTCCTAAAATTTCACAACAACGTGAATCCTGCAACAGCGTATAATCGCGAATTCTTCCACGAATTTTCCTATGACCACTTTTTCCTGGATTATTGCTGCGAGCCTACTAGGCGGATCATTGAGTGTATTGTTTGCTGCCATGCTAACACTCAACACGCGTGCTTCATGGGTGCAAATGTTAATTTCCTACGCTATCGGAGCTCTACTAGGAGCTGCATTCCTTAACACACTGCCAGAAGCACTTGAGTTGTCTAAAAATCCAGGGCAAATGACTGCCACCGTGCTGTTCGGCATTCTATTATTCTTTATTCTGGAGAAATTAGTATTATGGCGCCATTGCCATGTCGAGGAATGTGAAGCTCACGATCCTTTATATGGTGTCGTCGCAAATACTTCTGCAAATAACCATGACAGTGGCCGTAGCGGCATGATGGTCATGCTGGGCGACACATTTCATAATTTCGTTGACGGCATACTCATTGCTGCCACATTTATGGTAGACGTACAACTAGGCATTGTCACATCCATAGCCATCATTGCCCATGAAATTCCTCAGGAAGCAGGCAATTTTCTGATTTTGCTCAACTCTGGTTACACCCGAAAACAGGCGTTGCTATTTAATCTATTGTCTAGTTTCGCTACTCTGATTGGTGCCATGATGGCTTATTTCATGCTGCAAGACATGAGTCACCTGATGCCGTCACTTTTAGGGCTTGCTGCAGCTAGTATGATCTATGTGGCGATGGCAGATTTAATCCCGGGTTTGCACAAACGCCCCGAAATTGGCGCCACTGTTCAGCAGGTTACCCTAATCATGCTGGGCATCAGTTCTATCTGGCTAGCTGGTAGCTTTTCTTCTTATCCCACATGAATTTATCTTCTTACAACTAGCTAATTAGACTATCTGTTACTCGCTCTCTTATCTGTTACTCGCTCTCTACAATTAATTGAAATATGGTTCTAATGCTCGCCTGTTTTTATTCGTAACTACATGAATTGGCCCATATAATCCACTATGTAAAGCTTGAACTAGTGTCCAACAAATAGGAGGGAAACTAAGTAGGTTTTGTTTCATGGGGGGTTTCGTCGCTCACAGTTGTTGAATCCCGTCGCGTAAGTTCGCTATTAAGTTCAGCAAGAAAATTTATATTTACTTTTCTCTGTTTGCCGCTTTTGTACCAAGAAAAACAGGTAATAACTCCTAATACAATCAAAAAAACGTTCAGTGAAGTTATGCCGCTAAAAAAAATATCTATTATCCCATCAAAAAATACAAACACACCCAAAATAACAATTAATATCCATAGTCGATGCCCCCATTTTGACCCCTGATGTTGGAGACACCACACATTAAGCTTATCTCGAAGAAAAATAAGCTCTGCATCGGTCTGGGTTTTAAGATCCATCAGAATCGATACCCTAGTCAGAATAAAGAATGCGTAACTCTGCCTGACAGACTCGTCTGGGTCAAAGTTTGTTCATCAATGCCTGGTTTTCCAGAAATGGCAGTTAACCTCAGGATGAAATATAGATAAAGCCATTAGGCGCCCACACTTAATGGTATGAGAAGTGCTCAACAGTACGCCGAGAAACCGGAGATTTTTTCCGAATCGAATTTTAATTATGTCACCGTCGTTTTTTACACATGCCGTGATTAATTTATCATGCCTGCAAAACACTAATTTAAACTAGGGGGATGCTGACATTGCCGGAATATTTGATCCGATATTTAAGCGGGCGTAAAATCAAGACTTTGATCAATCCAAAAATTAGTATCACAACAATTTCATTACGTTTTCTGGTGGTCGGCACAATATTGCCTTGTTTCCACGTACAACAATTGGTCGCTGAATTAGGTCCGGATTTTCTACCATGATGTCAATTAATTCATCATCCGATAGCTGCCCTCCAGAAAGATTTAGACTGTGCGCCAACTGCTCTTCGCTACGCAGCATATCCCGCACTGATAAGCCTAACTTTTCATGCAGCTCACGTAACTGGTTTCTTGTTAAACGCACATCGTAGTAGTTAATACTCTCAAACGCCTCCCTACTTTCTTTGAGAATACTAAGCGTAGCTCTACATTTACTGCATGTTGGTTTTTGATAAATGATTATCTTTTCACTCATGTACAACCCTCTAAATCATATTTAAGTATTAAGGCAAACTAAATATGGTTTAATATTGCCTCGAGTATTCTGAGACATTTAATTTTACTTAACTTATATATCAATGACATGTACGCAGGATTAAACTCAAAAAAAACTGACAGATTTTACTCATAGCACCGCCAGAAATAGTCTATCAAAATTTGATAAGACAAAATCTATACATTAAGATTTTCTATAAGCCATATAAACCATTATCCTTCGTCACACTCAGCTTAGTGAGTAATTACCTGAGATGAGAAAATTCAATTTAGCTACTGTTGTACCTTCTTCACTGGAATCACTATTGTGCCACGACTAAAGTGAGAAGTATTAAGTCTTACATCAGCACGCACCCATGCCTTTTTGAAACGCACCTCAATAAGCTCTGCCTCATGTTCTTTCTTCTGAGCACGCAGTGCCTGCAACAAACCGTAAAGTGCCCATCCGTTATTGCGATGACGCCGTAGATCTTCCCAGTAGACCGCCTCTGCCTCTACCTCGCGCCCCGACTCAAGTAGAATAGCGCCCAATACCAGACGTAGCGGATAGTGCCATGCCGATGGCTTTGTGTAGAGCAAAGCATCCTCAAGATGAACTGCGTGTTCAAGATGCGCGATAGCAAGATCAAATTTTTTCTGGGCTGCGTCGATCTCCCCTGCTAACACCTCAGGTCCAATTTTCAATACAATATTCAAAGGATTTTTGGAATAGGATGGATCATCGAAAAATGGATCCCTCAGGATCTTGCGGAATGCGCCTAGTTCCTGCTCAGCCTCTTGTAATCGCTCTGTTGCGACAAATGCCAGACCGCGTACATAATGCCAGGCTCCCCTTAAGAACATACTCGTGGATGGGGGTTCAGGCTCCTTGAGGATTTCTTTCCACCGCCCAAATCTCGCAAGGGCCCAGTACGGGGCAACCCGAAAACCCGCCATCATCGGCATTTCCTTTAGCACTTCATCATTGACTTTAGCAGCTACTTTCCGTGCTGCTTCAATTGCAATCCGGCTTTGGCCATCTGCGGTTGCAGCAAAATAAAGAAAGTGAATGTTATGCGGGTGATATTTCATCGGGTACAACCCCTGGGCGTGGCGTTCTGCGATGTATTCCTCATCAGCGGCTATAGCAAGCTGGTTACTTTTCATCGCATCAGAATATCGGCCAACACGATAATATATGTGTGACGGCATGTGTACCATGTGCCCTGCACCTGGCATCAACGTCAGCAAAGTATCAGCCGCCTTCTCCGCTCGCTCGGGCGTATTTGTGGGCTCGATCAGATGAATATACAGGTGCACTGCACCTGGGTGTTTTGGATTCTGCCGCATGACCTCCTCAGTGAGCGCCACAATCTCCTCTGTTCCCTCATGTGGATGTCCGTCCGGCATCCAATAACTCCATGGGCGAATATCCATCATCGACTCAACATATAGCATCGTAATGTCAGAGTCATCTGGAAAACGATGGTGCACATCTCGCATCGCATCTGCATAAGCCTTGTCGTTCAGCTTTCGATGCTCACTCTTACCCGAATAACGCTTCTCAAGTGCACTGATCAACGCTCGTTCTCTCAGGGATGCATTAGTCATATGTAACTTAGCCCGTTGCACCATTTCTAGTGCCCGGGCCTCTTCATTCGGATCCATCATTGCATTGATGTTTGGACCAAGCACGAGCGCCTGACCCCAATAAGCCATAGCTAATTTTGGATCAAGCCGTGCTGCTTCCTGAAACGCACGGCGCGCCTCTGCATGGTTGAAAGCATAGGCAAGATTCATTCCCTGGTTGATAAATTGTTGGGCTTGTCTGTTATGCGTACTGACTGGAAACTGATGCTGGCCTAAGCTTAATAGCCTTGGCGCAAATTGACCCATTGGATTTTGCTTACTCTTACTTACTGAATCTGTTTGTTTATTGGAGATATGAGTTGACTTAGACGCCACAAATGTGCCCGGTTGGTTAATCGGCTGCGTCTTTCCGGTCTGGGCGAACGAAACGAGCACGCAGAAAAGAATTAGTACCACACTTGATATTATAGACCAATACACATGTTTTTTAACAAGAAATATATTATTATATATATGAGTATTCAATCTGTTAGTATAATAATTTAATGTAATGGATTAATATTTGTATGCCCTGCATCCACAAGATTACTGTAGCGGCTGGCGTAAGTTTGCAAGACACGAAAGCCCAAAGTGAATAAAGGCGAGCCCCGACAATACTGGCGCAAAAAGATTAAGAACCGGTATAAATTGCGTAAGACCAGTTAACAAACCTAAACCCCATAGTGACGACTGATTTGCAGAAACCAAGGCTTTCATTTCCTCGTGGCTAGCATGTTCAGCCAACGCATCATAGCGAAACAGGCGCTGATTAAGATACGCTGCAGCAACAAATGGAGTTATCACGCCCACCCCAATTAACCATAGAGGAATGGTAAGTACCCATATGGCAATAAATATACAGATAGCAAGTAAAGCATTCAGTAAACTACCGCCGATACCACCACCTTTTTTACGTTCAAGTTGCGGATAATCGCGTTCAGACACCAGATTAATCAGCATGGGCATGGCAAACAAGGCCGTAATCACTATCGCTGTAACGAAAACTAATGGTACAAATAAAATCAAATGCGCTCCGGCCTGGATTGTA
The DNA here is from genome assembly GCA_004356775.1 of Betaproteobacteria bacterium. Lineage (GTDB taxonomy): Bacteria > Pseudomonadota > Gammaproteobacteria > Burkholderiales > Nitrosomonadaceae > BJGV01. The sequence continues at coordinate 9,348 of SMXG01000003.1, forward strand.
TGTGCAATCCATTGTGGCTCTAAACCTTCAAGCCAGGTTTGAATGCCAACAGCCGTAAGACCGCTTATCATCCAGCTCGAGAAAATACCCCAGAAGATCACACCCAGCACAAGCCATAGAAGAGCCGCTACTAAGATTGGCCACAGCACGATCCACAAAATCCGAAATTGAAACAGATCATGAAACGCACGCAAAAGTGCGTCAAACATTGAGCTCATCTGTGTTCCATTACAAAGTGTTGATTACATGTCACCAGATAGTAATCTATTACTGCATGCAAATATATTGCTTATAAGCATTGTGTCTTAAAGATTACTTTGAAAAAATATTACCCTGATAAAGAAATCACAGAGTTAATTCAGTTAATTTTAACATTTGAGGATAATATGAATAGAAGGTAGTAATGATAGAACAATATAACGCCAAAAATGAAACATAACATTCTTGCACGTCACCCAAATGATTTAACTGTCAACTGGGCTCAACGAATTGTTAACAGACATTATTCTGACGCTATCGTTTCAAAAGTATCTGTTGTTTCGGTTGATATTGGAACAACAACGAGAATTCGTGTCGTCGTTGAACATGATAAGCCAGAAGCTTTGCCTCATCAGTGGTTTGTAAAACTTCCATCGTTAGCTTGGCAAGCAAAATTAATTACATCCTTACCAAGACTGCTTCATACTGAGGTGCGCTTTTATAATGAAGTAGCTTCAACTGTCCCAATTAATGTACCCAATTTTCTAGCAGCACAGAGCAAATTCGGTGTGGGCGCAACACTGGTTCTTGTAGATTTGGCAGAATCCGGATCGACTCCGAGTAAACCAGGTGATTCTTTAACGGTTGCCCAAGCAACCGCAGTTGTTAAACAACTTGCCCGCTTTCATGCTCATTTCTGGTACAAGGTGAATTGCGACCAAACTTATCGCTGGCTAGTAGGCCCGGTGCGCCGCCTGGAAGATCACTTAGGCACAGCCCTGTCTGTTCCGTTGATGAAACGAGGATTACGTTTGGCAGGGGAACTTGTACCCTCTGCCCTCCATGCCCCAGCCATTCGATACGCACGTTACCGCCGCCAAGTGATGCGCTTTCTCTCAGATGCACCACAAACACTCATTCATCATGATTGTCACCCTGGAAATCTGTTCTGGAACCAGTCTCAACCAGGCCTTCTTGACTGGCAACTTGTTCGACTTGGCGAGGGAATCAGCGATATAGCTTATTTCTTGTCCACTGCTCTCAAGCCTGAAACCCGGCGACTGCATGAATCCAGTCTTTTAGCAACTTATATGGAAAGTCTCGAGAATAATGGAATCGTATATATTGATATCGAGAATATGCAACAACGATATCGCGCCCACCTTATTTATCCCTTTGAAGCAATGATCATGACCCTAGCTATTGGTGGAATGATGAGTTTGGAGAGCAATCACGAACTCCTGCGCCGCACGGCAACAGCTTTAGAGGATCTTGATGTTTTTGCTGTTTTACCGATGTAAAATGACAAAACCCCAACTATTCTTAGTCAATTCAAAAATAGAGCAAAGTCATATCTTCTTATTCAAATAGCCACCATTTAAACCATTGTGCTTTTACAAAAATAGATACACTATCAGTATCCTAACCTACTTAAAGTATTATTCAATTTGTAACTCCACCAGACCACATTACACTGAGAATTATGATCACTGACATTCTTAAAGCCAAGCTTGAAACTATTAATTACAAATGTGAAAATACGCTTAAGCTCAAACTTAACAAACTTTGCACCGATAAGCATTACGATAATTCAAAGTTTTACGCTCCATCCCCTCAAGTTATCGAGGCATTATGGTTCGACCTTATTACTAGTAAAGAACACAAGCTTGTTCAAGAGATAGCTATAGTCTTAAATATGCCAGATGCCACCTTAAGTAAAGAAAGCGCCAATACTGTCGAGGGAATAATTAATGATATCTTTTCTGAGGATCAATACTTAGGGAGAATGAGGGACTTCTACAAGGAAATAGACAAGAAAGGTAGGTCAAATGGATCACTCTTCGATTCGACATACAATAGATTAAATCTAATTGATTCCGCATATCAAGAAGGTGTAATAAAAATACTACGCAAAGCCAGAAACAACGTCTTAGCTGAACTGGAACTTCATAAGAAAAGCGCGCCGGAGGATCTTGGATTTCTTGCACAGTGGCGACAATATTCAAACCTGAGTCCACTTAGAGCCATAGGAACCATCATTCTATTGAGTTGTACCTCATCACTCATCGCTTGGATCATCAAAAGTGACATATTCTAACAGTTTCTAGAGCACTTTGGATGGTCCGGAGAAACAAGGCTGTAAATCAAATGAACTCTAAATAAATGCAGGCATGACCCCATTCATGGCAGCACTTCACATCTTTAACCAATCATCAAGTTGTAGACACAGTGCTTCTAGTGGGCAGTACCCTCTGTTGAGAATGCTGTAACCCGATACGTTCTGAACTATCACGGTAGGAAAACTATATACGCCCCATCTACGTGCTTTGTCGAAATGAATAGAGGTCTGATTTTTTGCTTCGTCGGATTCAAACACCCGTAAAAAGGATTTCGCATCTATTCCTATGTCGGTGGCCAACTGCGCCAGTATTTCAGGCTTGGTCACATCCTTCTGTTCTGCATAGAAAGCGAATTGAGTTGATTCGAAGAACGGAAATATTATCTCTGGATTGATTAAGGACATAGCCACCACGCCTCGGCTGGCTGGCTCAGTATCATAAATGAATCCTTCCGACATTGCACCTTCAAACCGGAATGATTGCCCCGTAGCTCGCTCCACGGCTTTCCAGTGATGCAGTATTTCTTCACGCAGCACCGGTGCTATCGTCTGTTTTGTTCCAGGGCGTAATCCACCCAATACCAGTTCTATTTTTAAAAAGTTACAGTAATTCCACCTAATTGCTTCAATTACGGGCGCAAATCCCCAGCACCACGAACACATAGGATCAGCGATGTACCACAGAATCTTTTCGTGCATCATGAGATTTTCTCATCTAATCGATTTCGTTCAACTGATGGCTAAATATGCTACTACGCTAATGATTCAGTAAGAATTCAGTATCAACAAACCACGTGTTGACAGCGTATTCCGTTCCGATTAAGCGGCACGTGCGGCTTTCTTGCGCTCGTGTTCCTGCAGCAAACGCTTTCGGATACGGATGGATTTAGGAGTAATTTCTACCAGCTCGTCATCGTTAATGAATTCGATTGCGGATTCCAAAGTAAGTTGTATAGGCGGGGTCAGAGTTACGGCTTCGTCGGTTCCCGAAGCGCGCACATTGGTCAGTTGCTTACCTTTAATAGGATTGACTACTAAGTCATTATCACGGCTATGAATACCGATCACCATGCCTTTATACAAATGGTCCCCAGGACTGACAAACATGCGCCCACGTTCCTGTAGTTTCCATAGTGCGTAGGCTACTGCTTCACCCTGCTCAGCTGAAATTAACACACCGTTCCTACGAGCAGCGATTTGCGGTCGCATTGGAGCATATTCATCAAATACGTGGCTCATTATGCCGGTACCACGCGTTATGGTTATAAAGTCGGATTGAAAACCAATCAAGCCACGTGCAGGGATACGGTAGTCTAGCCTTACCCGTCCGCGTCCGTCAGGAACCATGTCTTGCAAATCACCACGACGCGCACCAAGTGCCCCCATAATCGCACCCTGGTTGGTTTCTTCCACATCTACCGTGAGCATTTCAAACGGCTCACACTTAACGCCATTAACTTCACGGATCACAACGTGCGGGCGCGACACTGCAAGTTCGTAGCCTTCTCGGCGCATGCTTTCGAGTAAAACAGTAAGATGTAATTCGCCGCGTCCAGAAACTAAAAACAAATCGGTCTCGCTTGTATCTTCTAGCTTCATAGCTACATTGGTAAGTAGTTCTTTTTTCAGGCGCTCACGCAATTTACGGCTTGTGACAAACTTACCTTCCCTCCCAGCAAAGGGCGATGTATTCACCTGAAAATTCATATTCAGCGTGGGTTCATCTATAGCATGCATTGGCATTGCTTCAGGCTGGTTAATATCAGCTAAAGTAGCACCAATACTGAGTTCCTCAATGCCATTGACCAGTACAATATCCCCCACCGTAGCTTCGTCTAATTGCACACGCTCGATGCCACGAAAACCGAACACCTGGTTGACTCTGGCCTTCTTTGAAATATTATTTCCTGTCAATATCATTACGTCCTGGCTAGGCTTTAGACAACCACGGCTAATGCGACCAATGCCGATACGGCCGACAAAACTTGAATAATCTAATGCGCTAATTTGCAACTGAAGTGGTTCGTCTGGATTGCCAATGGGTGCATGAACATGCTTGAGTATGGTATCGAATAACGGGCGCATGTTAGTACTAGTTTGTTTCAGATCCAACATGGCATACCCATAAAGCGCTGAGGCATACACCACCGGAAAATCAAGTTGTTCTTCAGTCGCATTCAGTTTATCAAACAGTTCAAAGGTATGATTTACCACCATGTCAGGGCGTGCGCCGGGGCGATCAATCTTATTGACTACCACAATCGGACACAGGCCCAGCGCCAGGGACTTCTTGGTAACGAAGCGAGTCTGCGGCATTGGACCTTCGACTGCATCAACCAACAATAAAACGCCGTCAACCATTGACAACACACGTTCTACCTCACCGCCAAAATCGGCATGGCCAGGCGTATCCACGATGTTAATGTGCACCCCTTCATAATCCACTGCACAATTCTTTGCGAATATGGTGATGCCGCGCTCACGCTCGATATCGTTGGAGTCCATAATCCGCTCGGCAATGTTCTGGTGCGCAGAAAAAGATCCCGTTTGATGCAATAACTTGTCCACCAAGGTAGTCTTGCCGTGATCAACGTGGGCGATAATGGCAATGTTACGGATGGGACGAAACATTTTTAAAAGTCCTTTGCCGGAACAACAAAAGGGCGGAATTATAGCAGTCAACCAGTAACATGGCTAACTTCATATTTATTATAAAATAAACTCAACACATACTGCGGTTCCTGTATACTCCACACTTCGATGAAAAGGTCCATACTCTTTTCTCGGGTCCATCGTTCCTGACCTCTCCTCGATTTTCAAGTTTCCCGCGGAAACTGTGCATGCAGTACCGTGGTTAGCAACGATGTTTTATATGGTGCGCTAGCGATACATAGCCCATTAAATTCCTGCAACTATTTCCTGTTTGCGCGTTAATTTTTTACTTTTTAGGAAAATAAAGTGTCTTTTGAAAATCTTAACCTGCATCCTCTTATTCTCAAAGCTATTGTCGATTCAGGCTACACAACGCCGACGCCAATTCAGAAACAGGCTATTCCCGAGATACTAGTAGGGCACGACATTATAGCCTCAGCCCAGACCGGTACGGGTAAGACTGCTGCATTCATGCTACCAGCACTGCATCTCCTCACCGCCCCCTCCAAAGTTCACGGCCGCGGCCCGCGCATACTGGTGTTAACCCCGACGCGTGAGCTCGCACTCCAAGTGTCAGAGGCTGCTGCCAAATACGGCAAGTATCTAAATCGTGTTAAGGTGGTGAGTATACTGGGCGGTATGCCCTATCCGTTACAAAATAAACTATTGTCGCAACCGGTAGATATTCTGGTGGCGACACCTGGTCGTTTGATCGATCATATCCAGCGCGGGCGTATTAATTTCTTACGTCTAGAAATGTTGGTGCTGGATGAAGCAGACCGTATGCTCGATATGGGCTTCATCGACGACGTGGAAAAAATTGCTTTGGCCATACCAGCTACCCACCAAACCTTGCTGTTCTCTGCCACCTTGGATAGCGCGATAGCCAAAGTTGCAGCGCGTCTGTTGAAATCTCCTAAGCGCATCCAAATTGCAACGCAGCAAGCAAGGCTCGAAAACATTGAACAACGGCTACATTATGTAGATGACATTTCGCACAAGAACCGATTGCTGGACCATCTTTTACGCGATATGGAGTTGAAACAAGCTATCGTCTTTACCGCCACGAAGCGCGATGCCGATACTTTGGCAGACAATCTTTCCGCTCAAGGTCATGAAGCCTCAGCGTTACACGGCGACATGAATCAACGTGATCGTATCCGCACGCTCACCAAGCTTCGCCATGGTAGGTTGCGGGTGCTGGTAGCCACAGATGTTGCAGCGCGGGGGATTGACATAGTAGGCATCACCCATGTGATCAATTTTGATCTGCCAAAATCTGCTGAGGACTATGTGCATCGTATTGGCCGCACCGGTCGCGCCGGAACGCCTGGAATTGCAGTTTCATTCGCTTCCGGTAAAGATAGCGCCAACCTAAAGAAAATCGAACGTTTCACTGGGCACCGAATAACTTCTCATGTGATACCTGGTCTGGAATCAAGATACAAACCACGCTCTGATACTAGTGATACATCTAGAGATAGGCCAAGCATCTCACGCAAGCGCAATCGCTCATGGTCAAACGATAGCGAAGGACGCAGCTTCAGTAGCGTCAATGGAAATCGGTGCAATAACCGTAGTCGCTCATTTAGTAGAGACAACAAGGGAAATTTGTTTAGGAACAGCAACTCTAATCCTTACACAAGTATCAAATAACCTGATACTGTTCCAGAAAAAAGACCCAACAAATCCAGATTACTCTTCTATTCCAGCTGATTACGCATGAAATCTGCTGTCTGCGCAAAAGCCTAAGTCAGGCTTTTGCGCAACTGTTCTTCTAATCCAGTCTCCTCCATTGCGCGATTCATGCATAACAACCATTGATCACGCCCAGCAATGCCGATAGGAAGAGATAAATAGCGAGAACGCAGCCAAGGCTCACCCATACTTTTTAACATATAAAGACGGGCCACCTGTCTACCCAGACAAAAACATGAATAGGACGCCTAAAACTATTTAAATCCTGTGGATACAACTTGCGTATACCAAAATAATCCAAGTCTTCATCCGTAAGATCATAAAAACGATCTACTCGACGATGCATGACTACTTCACCGCCCATTGATTCGTAGGCTGCTAAAAGATGCACTTGACCATCCTCTGCTGTTTACTATAAATCATAAAATTATATCTAAAGAAGATTCCTACGCTTTTCTTGATAACGACCTGTACTTCTGCAGCATACGCAAAATCCAGCAAACGGCTAACCCAGCAAACAGATGTTTTGCTGTATGGCCACTTACCACTTGCCCTAAATCATAAATTTTACGATTTGCTATTTCTGCAAGATTGGCAAAAACGTATAGCACTATGGCTATATAGTCTGCTTCTCTGGTATATCTGGATGAGGAGAAACTTCGAAGAAAAATAATAACCAGAAGCGAATAAAACTACATAACGATATAAAAATTTAGATTCCCAATGCCATGTTGTTTGCTCCAAGACCAGTACATTACACTTTCTGTTCCAATTGCGATCAAGAAGAGTAACAGCCGCAAGCTAGTAACTATACTGATACGCTCAATCAATACTGTGGCATGTAGCGTCATGATACCTATCCTATTGGTAATCTATCCCAAACCAACCGGGCGTTGTTTGGCGCTATATGATAGTAGAGAAACAAGACATGCCATTACCACGCTTAAGAATGAAATAAAATAAGGCGCGTTCAGGCAATTCAATAAACGCCCAATGGATGAGTAATTCCCGCGGACGCGGAAGGAATACTAGGCCTGCTACTCCAACAAACAAGAGAAACGCATTGAAAACAACACTGAAAAAATTTGGCACGCCGAAATAAATACGCCGACTTACTAACTGATGATATTCAACAGGCTGAAAAATCGGCACCATAATCACTACAATCAGCGCTGTTCTACTGAAAAAATTTCAAGTATCCACAGCTGCATTCGGTAATTCATACTATTTCCCATGCAAATTGATCGACAACTTAAAATCTGATCGCTTCAACGTATTTTTGCAACCGCATCTTCCACGCGCTCCACCAGGATGACCTCGATACCAGAAACCACCTGTTTCGGCTTGTTTGCCTTGGGGATAATAGCTTGGGTAAAACCTAGTTTAGCAGCTTCTTTCAGCCGTTCCTGACCGCGCTGCACTGGACGCACTTCACCCGCCAGCCCAACTTCACCGAATACCACCATTTTTCTAGACAGTGACTTGTTCTTAAGTGAAGAAACAATGGCAAGTAGTACCGCCAGATCCACTCCTGGTTCGGTAATTTTCACGCCTCCGACAGCGTTAACGAATACGTCCTGATTGAAACAGGGAATCCCCGCATGACGGTGCAATACTGCCAGCAACATTGCCAACCGATTCTGCTCTAACCCCACGCTTAAACGTCTGGGGTTGGACTCGTGTGTCTTATCTACCAATGCCTGAATTTCAACTAGTAACGGACGCGAACCTTCCTGAGTCACCATCACACAAGAACCGGGAACCTGCTCTCCGTGATGGGAAAGAAATAACGCCGATGGATTACTTACTTCGCGCAAACCTTTCTCAGTCATTGCGAAGACACCCAACTCATTCACTGCACCGAAGCGATTCTTGAAAGCACGAATCAGACGAAAACTAGATTGAGTATCACCCTCAAAATAAAGTACTGTATCCACCATATGTTCGAGCACGCGCGGCCCAGCCAGCGCCCCTTCCTTGGTCACGTGACCCACTAGAATAATGCAGGTTCCACTTGCCTTGGCCAGCCGCGTCAACTGAGCGGCACACTCGCGAACCTGAGCAACCGAACCAGGCGAGGATTGCAACGTTTCAGTATAAACTGTCTGAATAGAATCAATCACCGCTACATCGGGTTTACGCTCAGACAATACTACTTGGATTCTTTCCAGTTGGATTTCTGTCAGCAAATATACTTCTTTTACAACAAGTGCTAAACGTTTGGCGCGTAATGCTACTTGCCGTGCTGATTCTTCTCCGGTCACATATAACACATCCCGCGTGATAGACATATGGCAAAGTGCTTGCAACAATAAAGTTGATTTACCAATACCTGGATCACCACCCAGCAACACCACGCTACCATGCACCAAACCGCCACCTAGTACTCGATCGAACTCTGCTACACCCGTTGAGTATCGTGGCTCTTCCCCGCCCTTCACCTCTCCTAAACTCTGTACCTGACTGATTTCACTCACCTGAGTAAAACGTGATGTTATTTTATCTACAATGATTTCTACAAGCGTATTCCATACTTGGCAATATGGACACTGTCCTTGCCATTTCAGGGTCTGGCCACCACACTCGGTACAAGAATAAATGGATTTTGATTTAACCATTATTGAAAATTATCATAATCACGATTTAACTATAATATATCCGAAAAATACTCATCTCCATACTCCGTTGAAATATACATAGAAGATAAAAATGATTTCAAAAACATAATTTGCTGAAAAACTAAACCGGAAAAGAAACATACTTGGTCATATTTTGCTGAACCGAACTACTTATTCGTATTGTGCATAGTTCTTGTTATATCCAATACCGGGAAAAAGATTTTATAGGACACATACCAACTGTCAGATATAAAAAACCACACATTTTTACTTGCTTATTGAGAACCTTAGAAGGGTCAGAAGAACTGTATTTTTAAAACAAGATTAATAACTATGATCAGGATGCCAACTTACTATCAAACCAAGGTCGCGAACTCCCGCTTGAAAACCACAATCCACACCAATTCCTGGCGCCCACACGAGATGTTCGCCACTAAAAAGTAATGGCAGTGTTTCACGCTCCCACAAAGGAAACGACGCCTCCTGCAACAATTTTTTCAGGCTGCGACGAGGACGGTTACAATCGGGACGTATGTGCTCCCCACCCAAACGCAAGCGGAGGATAACTGCGCCCTCTTTCAGTTTTTGTAAATTAATTCCTCTCCCCTTTTTACGCATAAAACTCACTGAACCACCTAATTCAGCAATCGTTAACTGTTTTTCTCCCTGCCATACAAGCTTCCATTTTTTGTTGGGTGATACGCTTGCCCGTCGTACATGAATACTCCCCCTGAAGCAACGAATTTCAGTACCTCCAAAAGTAATTTGTAGTTTGCTATCTAAACGATAGGAAAGTAATTGCCGCAAAATGTCCTCTAGCTTTACTGCACTGGGAAGAATCACACCCTGCTGCGCAAGGCTATAGCGCAACAGATTCCTGGCACGTGGAAAGCTTAATTTCCGTAATCCTTCTATTTGAAGTTTATTTGAAAAGATACATTCTTTTCTATCAAATTCAGCCAATTCGTCCAGCAAACAGCCTGCTTCTGCCATATGCCGACTAGTGCGTAGAAATGTAATTCGGTAGGAAGGAAAACGCTTTTCTAGCAAGGGGAAAATTTTATGGCGCAAGAAATTCCGATCAAAAGACATATCATTGTTACTTTCATCTATAATCCAGCACAATTTATTTTTTTGAGCATAATCCTCGATTTCACCACGTGCCACATTGAGTAATGGCCGTAGTATCTGTGGTCCTGGATCTAGAGTTTGATTTCCAGCTTCTGGTATTTGATTCCTAATCACTGGCATCGCTCCTAGTCCTTTCACGCCTGCCCCGCGTAACAATTGTAGCAACAAGGTTTCAGCTTGGTCGTCCAAATGCTGTGCCAATATTACATAATCAGCTTCCAGTTTTTTAAATATTTGATAGCGCGCATCCCTAGCAACAGCTTCAAGGCTTGTGCCCGATAATCTACTAACTTTTAGTTTGGCAATTTTAATGGGAATACTATAGGTGCTACACAGATGAAGGCAGAATTTTTCCCACTTGTTTGCATTAGGGCTAATACCGTGATTGACGTGAAGAACAGAAAGGGTAAACCCCAATTGAGCCGACAGCGCGGTAAGTATCCTCAGTAATACAACTGAATCCACCCCACCACTTAACCCTATAACCAGATGATCATCTCGCCGAATTTGCTCGCGTAATATGTTTTCGACGCAACTAAGGATGTTACTTAACTTTAATTTCCTTGAATTTACCATATTCCATTAGCCGCTTAAAACGTTTCTCCAACAATACTTCTGTAGTATCACTCTGTAGTTTCTTAAGTGAATCCTGTAGTGCCTTTTCTACAGATTGCATAATTGAGGAGTAATTACGATGAGCACCACCAAGCGGTTCGCTAATAACTTTGTCGATCAGCCCCATGGCTTTAAGTCGAGGAGCGGTAATCCCCATGATCTCAGCAGATTCTGGTGCCTTGTCTGCGCTTTTCCACAGGATGGAAGCACAACCTTCGGGAGAGATAACTGAGTAAGTAGCATATTGAAGCATAAGAACCACATCGCCCACAGCCATTGCCAGTGCACCACCGGAGCCGCCCTCGCCAATAATGGTACAGATCACTGGAACTTTTAGTTCTGCCAACACATAAAGATTCTGTCCAATCGCTTGCGACTGACCTCGCTCCTCTGCGCCAATACCTGGATACGCACCCGGAGTATCAATAAACGTAACTATTGGTATGGAAAATTTCTCTGCCAAATGCATGAAACGTAGCGCTTTGCGATAACCTTCTGGCTTAGGCATACCAAAGTTACGATAAATGTTTTCTTTGGTATCACGTCCCTTTTGGTGCCCGATAACCATTACTGTTTGACCATTGAAACGTGCTAAACCACCCACGAGAGCAGGATCATCAGCAAAATTCCGGTCTCCATGAAGTTCTTCAAAATTGGTAAACAAATGCTCGATATAATCCAGTGTATATGGACGCTGCGGGTGCCGTCCTACTTGCGATACCTGCCATGGCGTAAGCTTTGCATATATTTCTTTGGTGAGCGACTGGCTTTTCTTCTCCAGACGTTCGATTTCGGCTGAAATATCTAACGCGGAACCGTCTTGAACAAAGCGTAATTCTTCGATCTTTGATTCAAGCTCAGCGATAGGCTGTTCGAATTCCAAGAACGTAACTTTCATGGAGCCTGAGACGTAATTTTGAAGCCATTATGATACATGATTTATTCCTACACCAGCACCTATGTTTATTGGAAACTATCCAGTTTGATGCAGTAACACAAACAATGTAATTTAGGTAAAAGCACTCAACGTGTAATTACAGAAAAAAGCCTTCTCTCTCACGTTCTGCTTTGATTCCTTCCTTCTCTTCCACGTTCTGCTTTGATTCCTTACTAATCTAATAAAACGTATTAGCTAAAGGATTTTCGAAATTAGCCATAAAACCGTATAAAATAGCAACTTTTTTATAGCACATTTTCCTGAAAGGTAAACTTTGATTACCACCGCTAATATCACTATGCAGTTTGGGGCAAAACCACTGTTCGAGAATGTTTCAGTGAAATTCGGAGATGGCAATCGTTACGGCCTAATCGGTGCCAATGGCTGTGGAAAATCTACCTTTATGAAAATCCTTGGTAGTGATCTTGATTCCACTTCTGGAAATGTCAGCATTGATTCCAATAATCGTGTGGCTATGTTGCATCAGGACCAATTTGCATTTGAAACTTGCTTTGTAATTGATACGGTAATGATGGGGCATGATGAATTGTGGCATGTGAAGGAAGAACGTGACGCGATCTATGCAAATGCTGATGCTAATGAGGCTGATTATATGCATGCTGCTGAGCTCGAAGTGCGCTTCGCCGAACTGGACGGCTACACAGCTGAAGCGCGTGCCGGAGAATTACTACTAGGTGTTGGCATCCCACTGCCTCAGCACCAAGGATTAATGAGTGAAATCGCACCCGGATTAAAGTTGCGCATATTGCTCGCCCAAGCGTTATTCTCTGATCCCGAAATTCTGTTGCTAGATGAACCGACCAATAATCTTGATATCAACACTATCCGCTGGCTGGAGGATGTGATCAACACTAGCAAGAGCACTATTGTTATCATCTCGCATGACCGACATTTCCTAAATAGTGTCTGCACCCATATGGCCGATTTGGATTACGGTGAGATCCGTGTTTACCCTGGTAATTATGATGAATACATGACCGCCTCCACCCAGGTTCGGAAGCGCATGTTGTCTAACAATGCGAAAAAGAAAACCCAGATTGCAGAATTACAGTCTTTTGTTAGTCGCTTTTCCGCCAACGCCTCTAAGGCAAGACAGGCAACTAGCCGTGCGCGCCAAATTGAAAAAATAAAACTAGAAGACATAAAACCATCCAGCCGACAGTATCCTTACATCCGATTTGACGTCGATGATAAAAGCAGGCTATACCGTTTAGCAGTATCGGTGCAAAGCATCAGCAAGCATTTTGCTGGCATGGAAAAGCCATTATTGGAAAAATTCAGTATTAATATTGAAGCAGGTGAGAAAATCGCCATCATAGGACCCAATGGTATTGGTAAAACCACATTACTACGTTGTTTATCTGGTGATCTGATACTCGATGCGGGAAAAATAAGATGGGCTGAAAAAGCACATTTTGGCTACTTCACGCAAGACCATGCAGCGGATTTTGAAATGGATATGTCACTTACCGATTGGATGACACAATGGAGGCACGAAACTGATGATGATCAGGCCGTACGTAGCGTACTGGGAAGGCTATTATTCTCGGGTGATGAAGTAAATAAATCAGTAAAAGTAATTTCTGGAGGGGAACAAGGACGCATGCTATTTGGAAAACTCATTCTACAAAGATCTAATGTATTGCTGATGGATGAGCCAACTAACCACCTCGACATGGAATCTATTGAATCACTTAACAACGCTCTGGAAAAGTATTCTGGCACGCTGATCTTCGTCTCTCATGACCGCGAATTCGTGTCCTCATTGGCCACTCGAATCATTGAAATGAAACCAGACGGAATTACTGATTTCAAAGGTAGCTACGAAGAATATCTACGAGACCAAGGGACAATATGAAAATACTTCTAGTTTCTAAAAGCCGCCTCTTTGTGTACAGTTTATGGTTGCCCATCCTAGAGTACAAAAAAGTTCGTAGTTCGTCTTTTATTTTGCACGCTAAGAAAACAATCATCAATTCTGCTTGGCAGTAAGTAGCGCATCACGATAACGGTCCCAATCAAAATATGGACCAGGATCGGTTTTCCGTCCCGAAGCAATATCGGAATGACCTGTAATGTCTATAATTGGATAGGCTCTACGCAGTTCTATTGTAAGCGAAACTAAAACTGCGTATTGGCTGTCAGTAAAAGGCATCGCATCACTACCCTCAATCTCCACACCTATAGAAAAATCATTGCAACGAGTCTTTCCCTGCCAGCACGATACCCCTGCATGCCAAGCACGCTTCCCGCAGGGAACAAACTGGATAATTTCCCCATTTCGACGGATGAAGAAATGGGCAGAAACCTTAATATCATGAGCAGCATGGCAATGGTAAACATCCGGATTGAGTTGGTTAGTGAATAATTCAATCACACCATTTCCGACAAATTCATCCGGTGGCACACTGATATGGTGTATTACTAATAGGCTTACTGCACAACCTAACGGGCGCTCGTCACAATTAGGTGAAGCAATGAAACGCACGCCAGCCAAATAACCCGCTACATCAACTTTCACCGGACAGCCTTCTCTTCCACAAAAGTAATGTATTTTGATCCACCAAAATTATGAATAAGGAACACTCATTCATCATTAAGACCAAGTCGTTCAATTCTATAGCGCATGGATCTTACAGTAATACCCAACAATTTTGCTGCAGCGGTACGCTTATATTTGGTTTTTTCCAAGGCCTCAACGATAGATTCTTTTTCTAGCCGATCAAGATAATCCTGCAATGGCAATGCAATGCTAGATGTCGCTGGTTGCGCTACTACCACATCCGGAGGCGATGCCTCAAAAGACTCTAATTGCAAACCATCTTGACCAATTTCAACATCTGAGCATAGTGCTAATGTACGTTCCAAAATATTTTCCAGCTCGCGCACATTACCCGGAAAATCATATTGTATGAGTGCTTCCAGCGAACTTTTTCTCAAATTACATTTTATTCTTCCACTTGCTTCGCAAAGCCGAGCAAGAATAGCATTGGCAAGAAGTGAAATGTCATCTTTCATTTCACGTAGAGCTGGCATCTTGAGTTCAATCACGTTAAGTCGATAATACAAATCCTGCCGGAATCTTCCATCCTCAATACGCTCAGTCAACTTCTGATGGGTGGCACTTATAATACGAACATCTACATTTTCCTCCTGAGTAGAACCAAGTTTTCTTACTCGCTTTTCCTGAATTGCTCTTAACAACTTGACCTGCATTGTAAGTGGCAAATCAGCTACTTCATCGAGAAATAAAGTGCCTCCATCAGCCGCCTGAAAAAAACCGCCGCGTTCAACATCTGCACCAGTAAATGCTCCTTTCTTGTAGCCAAAGAATTCGCTCTCCATGAGATTCTCTGGAATTGCACCACAATTCACAGGCACAAAGGGCTTCCCATGCCGTGCACTCTTAGCGTGTATAGACCTTGCTGCTAGCTCCTTGCCACTACCAGATTCGCCGCTAATATAAATCGGCGCTTGGCTTCGAGATAGTTTCTCAACCATAGAACGTAGTTGCAGCATAGGTGGAGACTCGCCAAGTAACGCGTACTCCTCATCTTCGATGCCAGAGGAAACCTTGCTTTTTAGCGGAGGCAAATTAAGTGCGGACTTCACCAAAGAACGTAACTGCTTCAAAGACACTGGTTTAGCAAGATAATCGAACGCACCTGCCTTTAAAGCGGCAACAGCGTTCTCGGTAGTACCATGGGCAGTTATCACCGCCACCGGTAAATCTACACAATATTTAACTATATGTTGCACTAATTCCAATCCCTCACCATCAGGCAAACGCATATCAGTCAAGCACAAACTGAAATGATGCAATTCAAGCATATGCTTGGCATCACTTATATTCATAGCACGCTCTACTTCCAGCCCCATTCGCGCAAGCGTAAGTTCAAGTAATTCCAAAATATCCGACTCATCGTCGACAATCAGTATGGTGGGAACTGATGACTTACTGCTGGTGTTAGAATTCACTATCCGTTCATTTTGATTAGGCATGATATAGATTGCCCCTACATACAACTCTGAAATGGCCGCCTGTAGACTTCTCCAAGTAAAGAAGTGAAGCGCTATTAGCTTCACACATCTCGCGTGCAATATAGAGACCAAGACCTGTGCCGCTTGCTACAGTAGTAAAGAAAGGCTCAAACAATTGATTAAGCGATCCTGGGGCAATGCCTGGACCGTCATCAATTACATCCAGATGAATTCTGTCATCGGCCTCACTAGCTGCTAATATTAGCTGAATGCTACCGTGCTGCTTGCGGCAATGCCGCCATGCATTATTGCACAAGTTCCACAATACCTGATTTAAATGCCCCCTATCAAATCTCACAATGTGCTGACCGGAAATATCAAGGGAGAATGTATCGATATCAATCTTTTCGGTATAGCAGAATTCGTCGATAAATGTACGTATAAAACCAGCCGTTTGAATAATCTCTGATGCAGCTAGATCGCGACGATTAAGTTGCAAAACATTCTGCACAATTTTGTTGAGGCGCTTGGCATTATCTCGAATAATACGTAGCAATTGTGAATGAGTAGAATTTATACTCGGATCTTCTTCCAACAATTCGCAAGCATGACTAATAGAAGAAAGTGGGTTTCGAATTTCGTGAGCGATATTGACGGTAAGCCTACCAAGGGCAGCAAGCTTTAACTGTTGTGCTTGCACCTGGATATGACTCATGTCTTCAAGAAAAATTACTACACTTGCCTTGCTCTCACCTCTTACAGGTACAAACCGTGTTCGTACCAACGCATTGCTAACTGGAATGCGCAACAAATCAAAGTTGGTATTCGAATCTCCGCGCCAAGCCTTTAATCTTTCCGCTAGAAGTGGGGCATGATCAGCAAGCATCAGCTTTACAAGAACCTCGGATGATAAACCGATAAGTTTCTCTGCATGAAAATTACGTTGCCGGATCTCATCATTAGCATCCACTATAAGTACACCATCTTGCATATCCTGGATTACCAGTTGATTAATTTCTGCCATATTTGCCAAATCAATCCCACGCTGCAGCGCCAGTTGCTCGCTGACAACAATATGCCTAGCAAGTCGATGAGCCAACCATGCCACAGCAAAATAACTCATGCTAAGCAAACCTGCCTGCAAATATTGGGCATGATAACCCTCCATATAGAGCAGGGTATAAGACTCTTCCAATAAAATGCCAATGCTGGCGACTGAAGCATAAAACAGCGACAGCTTGCCACGACTGATCAGCCCCGCTGCAGCTAATGACGCCAGCAACAATAAGCCTAGTCCGCTTTGTATCCCGCCACTGAAATGCACCAAAATAGATATAAACAGGACGTCACTACAGATTTGAAATGCGATCTGCCAGTTAAAACGAGGCAAACGTATGCGTATCAGCAGCATTGATATTCCACAAAATAGGAAGTAGGTCAACGCTGCATAGAGAAAAAATTGTGGGTTGTAGGAACCGAAAACGGGATTACGCACCATCCATGTGATCATAATGATTACACTTGCCACCATTATGCGATACACATTGAAATAGAAAAGCGAACGCCAGAATTGTTTGGGGTGTGCAGCTTCTGGCGTGCTGGAAGTCGACTGCCACAATTTTGATTGCGGCAAAGGATTAATCATGGGTGAAATA
>SMXG01000021.1 GCA_004356775.1 Betaproteobacteria bacterium
AGCATCTATACGCGTGTCGCAAGGAAATAAATCCTGGCGAGTGCGCACCGCCATCACTATTTCCTCAAGAGAGGCATTGCCTGCACGCTCGCCCAGTCCATTGATGGTGCACTCAACCTGTCGCGCACCGTTCATTACCGCTGATAAAGAATTAGCAACTGCTAAACCCAGATCGTTGTGGCAATGTACTGAGAATGTCACCTTGTCAGAATTGGGTATGCGTTCACGTAGGGTGTGCATGAGCTTACCGAATTGTTCCGGCATAGTGTAGCCCACAGTGTCAGGAATGTTGAGGGTAGTGGCTCCAGTCTTGATAACCGCCTCAAGTACACGACAAAGAAAATCAATGTCTGAGCGACCCGCGTCCTCAGGAGAAAATTCAACGTTGTCAGTATATTGGCGTGCCCATTTCACAGCTTTTACGGCTTGCTCCAACACCTGGTCAGGAGACATGCGTAGTTTCTTCTCCATGTGAATCGGTGAGGTAGCGATAAAAGTGTGGATACGTGCTGAATTTGCACCCTTCAGAGCCTCACCGGCGCGGTTGATATCTTCTTTAATGGCACGAGCTAATCCACACACGGTGCTATCTTTAATGGCATCAGCCACCGCTTTCACCGCTTTGAAATCACCGTTGGAAGCAGCCGGGAACCCGGCTTCGATAATGTCGACCAGCATACGTTCAAGTTGTCGCGCAATACGAACCTTCTCTTCGTTGGTCATGGACGCACCAGGGCTTTGCTCACCATCACGCAAAGTCGTGTCAAAAATAATCAAATGATCTTTCATTTTTTCTCCGTCTAGATCTATTATATATAGAAAAAATGCTTGAGTTGAAGTACAGAATCTGCAAAGCAGATTCTGCTGCATAAAACTTTGAAATAAGTTGTAGTAGTCAGCGCACAGCGCGCAGTAGCGATCCTGCTAGGAGTAGCAGGCTATGTGGAAGATAAAACAAAGAGTGGCTGTTAATTCTCTTCATGAGATCAATATAAATGGCTTTTTTCTGTTTACACAACTAAAAATGGGTCAGGTCTTCTGTATACTTCTAATTTTCTTCTTTTTTTGCCACCGCCACAACCAAATGACGTAGCCGGATAATGCGTAAAGCATGAACAAACAGAACAATACAACAGGTGGGTGACTTGGAATCAGCACAAAAAAGAACAGAGCTAGCAACAACACGGTTATAAATGGCACGCTCTTGTGTAAATTTATTTCCTTACCGCTGTAAAAGGGAAGGTTGCTAACCATAGTAAAGCCTGCAAACAGCGTGATACTCCATGCTATCCACTTGATGTCTGGTCCCTCTATTTTAAAGTCTAGCATTATCCAAACTAGCCCTGCAATCAGAGCAGCAGCAGCAGGACAAGGTAAACCTTGGAAAAATTGTTTGTCTGCTGTCTCTGTTTTTGTGTTAAAACGCGCAAGACGTAACGCGGTGCAAGTACAATAAATAAAAGCTGCAATCCATCCCAACTTTCCCATGTCCTTCAAGGCCCACTCATATATGACCAGTGCAGGAGCGGCACCAAATGAAATCACGTCGGATAGGCTGTCATATTCAGCGCCAAATTCGCTCTGGGTATGGGTGAGTCGTGCTACTCGTCCATCCAGTCCATCCAGTATCATGGCGATGAAAATAGCTACTGCGGAATGTTCAAAACGCCCATTCATTGCTTGTACGATGGCATAAAACCCAGCAAATAGCGCAGCGGTGGTAAACAGGTTGGGGAGTAAATAAATACCGCGCCGCCGTAGCTTGGATTTAAACATTATGCGATGTTCGTTAGGGTCGTCCATTATTTGTGTATTGCACTAAAAGACCGATGCATGGTAATCCGTTACGGTAGTATGGTAAACAGGAGGTTGCGATCAAAGAGATGAATGATGGGGCCACTTCCGGTATTATTGGGCTAATTCTGCTAATATAGTTAGTGTTGCATAAACTTTGTCTCCTATATTTACTTTGATTTCAGTGTTAAGTGGGAGATAAACGTCTACTCTCGAGCCGAAACGGATAAAACCGAAACGTTGGCCGCGTGTAAGATAGTCACCGGTTTTCACATGGCATAGAATACGTTTTGCAATCAATCCAGCGACTTGCACACAGGTTATATCAAGGCCATTATCAGTTTTTATCCACAGAGCATTACGTTCATTTTCTAGGGAGGCCTTCGGTAGATTGGCGTTGATAAACTTACCAGGGAAATACCATTCGTTATGCACTATCCCATCCACTGGGCTGCGGTTGGAGTGAACATTGAACACATTCATAAATATGCTTATCTTTATGGCATCACGTTTGAGATAAGGATCTTGTATACTTTCCACTGCGACTATTCTGCCATCAGCAGGTGATAGTACAGCGTTAGTTTTTTGCGGCACAACACGTGGTGGGTCACGAAAAAATTGTAAAATGAAGAATGTGATCAACCAGAATGGTATTGCCCAAAGCCAACCAGCAAGAATATTGACCAGTGCTGCAATAAAAATTGCTCCTATGATAAAGGACCAGCCTTCGCGGGCAAAAAAAGGATGAGGGTAATTCATCAGGATATGAATAGTTGATAGTGATCGGTAGTTTTCTTTATTGTAACGGGATCTACATTTTATATTTCATGTCCCACACATCATCAGTCACTTCATACTAATTTTTTTCTTGGTCAACCAGCTTGTTCTTTTTAATCCATGGCATCATGCTGCGCAGTTTCGTACCGATTACTTCGATCTGATGTTCGGAGGCGAGACGGCGGCTGGCTTTAAGCATAGGCGCACCAGCTTGGTTCTCCAATATAAATTCGCGAGCATATTCGCCAGTCTGAATTTCACGTAGAATTTTACGCATTTCGGCACGAGTCTCGTCGGTAACAATGCGTGGGCCACGTGAAATATCGCCATATTCAGCATTATTAGAGATGGAATAACGCATGTTGGCAATACCTCCTTCATAGATTAAATCCACTATCAACTTCACTTCGTGCAAGCATTCGAAATAGGCCATTTCTGGTGCGTAGCCCGCCTCCACTAGAGTCTCAAAACCTGCTTGAATCAGAGAGGTAAGCCCTCCACATAGCACTACTTGTTCACCGAACAAATCAGTTTCAGTTTCCTCGCGGAAATTAGTTTCGATCACTCCTCCACGTGTGCCACCGTTTGCTGCAGCATAAGACAGTGCTAAGTTACGAGCTTTGCCGGATTTGTTTTGATACACAGCGATGAGTGAAGGCACGCCACCACCTTGTATATAGGTTGAGCGCACAAGATGACCGGGTCCCTTAGGTGCAATCATAATTACATCAAGATCATCGCGCGGCGACACCTGGCCATAGTGGATATTAAAGCCATGGGCGAATGCAAGTGTTGCTGCCTTCTTGAGGTTAGGCTCAATCTCTGACTTGTATACAGCAGCCATCTTCTCGTCGGGTAACAGAAGCATCACAATATCTGCACCCTTAACAGCTTCAGCGACTCCCTTAACAGTGAGACCAGCTTTCTTTGCCTTGCTCCAGGATGCACCATACTTACGTAGGCCAACAGTGACCTTTACGCCAGAGTCTTTAAGGTTATTAGCATGAGCGTGTCCCTGTGATCCATAACCCACAATGGTGACCTTTTTTCTTTTGATAAGTGACAAATCAGCGTCTTTATCGTAATAAACCTTCATAGGTTTCCTTTCTGATTTAATTGGGAGTAAGTACTGGAGGCTAGTTGATCAGAGGCAGAAAACGTCTTACCCTATGCGCTCATGTCAGGTTTCACTATACTTTCAATATTCGTTCACCACGACCAATTCCAGAAGCACCAGTACGAACTGTTTCCAGAATCGTGTTGCGTTCTATGGTATCGAGAAATGCGTCGAGTTTCGAACAAGTACCAGTCAATTCAATAGTATATGATTTGCCAGTAACATCAACAATGCGGCCGCAAAAAATATCAGCTGTACCTTTTATCTTCTTGCGGTCCTTACCTATGGCGCGTACTTTCACCAACATCAACTCGCACTCAATATGATCTCCGTCGCTTAAGTCTATTATCTTTACTACATCGATCAATTTATTCAACTGCTTGATGATTTGTTCGACTACATCATCTGAACCAACAGTAACTAGCGTCATACGTGATAGAGTCGGATCCTCGGTAGGCGCAACTATGAGCGATTCAATATTGTAGCCTCTTGCCGAGAACAGCCCAGCCACGCGTGACAAGGCACCGGCTTCGTTTTCCATCAACAAGGAAATAATATGTCTCATCTTTATACTAAAATCATTTCAGAGAGGCCTTTTCCACCAGGTATCATAGGAAATACGTTTTCGGTTTGATCGGTAATGAAGTCCATGAATACTAGTCTGTTTTTGAGCTTGAACGCTTCCTTCAATGCGTCTTCTATGTCGTTTGGCTGTTCAATTTTCATTCCTACATGACCATAGCTTTCAGCTAGTTTAACAAAGTCTGGCAACGCATCCACATATGATTCAGCGTAACGATTGCCGTGGAAAAATTCTTGCCATTGACGTACCATGCCCATATAGCGATTATTGAGGTTCACAATCTTGAGCGGTAGGTTATATTGCTTGCAGGTTGATAATTCCTGAATACACATCTGTATACTGGCTTCGCCAGTGATACAAGCTACTGCACCTTTGGGGTTAGCAAACTGCACACCCATGGCTGCTGGCAGACCAAATCCCATAGTTCCTAACCCGCCGGAATTGATCCAACGCCGAGGCTTGTCGAATTTGTAGAACTGTGCTGCCCACATCTGATGCTGACCTACGTCTGAGGTGATGAAAGCATTGCCCTTGGTTATCTTGTAGAGTTTTTCAACTACCATTTGTGGCTTAATGATAGCGCTTCTTCGGTCATACTTAAGGCAATCTCGTTTACGCCACTGATCAATTTGTGCCCACCATGATTTGATTGCCGCTCGATCGTTTTTTTCTTTGCTGGCCTTTAGCAACTTAATAAGCTCATTAAGCACATCTGAAACACTACCAACAATGGGCACATCTACCTTGACGCGTTTGGAAATAGATGAAGGATCAATGTCAATGTGTATGATTTTTCTTTCTTTGTTGTAAAAATGTTTAGGGTTACCAATCACACGATCGTCGAAGCGTGCGCCAATTGCTATCAATACGTCACAGTGCTGCATTGCCATATTGGCTTCATAAGTACCGTGCATGCCCAACATGCCGACAAATTGTTTGTTAGTTGCAGGATAACCGCCGAGCCCCATCAATGTATTCGTACAAGGAAAGTTTAGCATCTGTACAAGATTTGTAAGTTGCTTGGTTGCGTTGCTCAGTATCACTCCGCCACCGGTATAGATCATTGGTCGTTTTGAGCCCAATATTAGTTGTATCGCTTTTTTGAGCTGCCCGGGATTTTCTTTACTGGTCGGGTTATAGGAGCGCATGGACACACTACTGGGATAGTAAAATTTCGTTTTTTCCTGGCTCACGTCCTTAGGAATATCTACCAGTACCGGCCCGGGACGCCCAGTTGAGGAGATATAGAATGCTTTCTTGATAGTAATAGCCAGCTCTGTAATATTTTTTACCAGGAAATTATGCTTGACACAGGGGCGTGTGATACCCACTGTATCAACTTCTTGAAACGCGTCTAGACCAATAGCATAGGTCGGCACTTGGCCGCTAATAATGACCATTGGAATTGAATCCATGTAGGCGGTAGCAATACCGGTAACGGAGTTGGTTACGCCGGGGCCAGACGTCACAAGTGCAACTCCTACTTTGTTGCTAGAGCGCGCATAGCCATCTGCCGCGTGTAATGCCGCTTGCTCATGCCGCACTAGTATGTGTTTGACTTTGTTCTGCTTGAACAATTCGTCATATATGAACAATACCGCTCCGCCAGGATAACCAAAGATATAATCTATCCCTTCTTCCTGTAAACAGCGTATCGTGATTTCAGCGCCCGTTAATTCTTCTGTACCCATTTTTTCTTGTTTCCTCTATGTTGAGCGCCACAAATAATAAATAAGAACACTGAACAGTAGCGGGTAGCTGACTTTTGGTCAACCCCTTGTTAGCGGATGCTTTCTAGACTGTCTGTAGTTCCCACGTTTTTTGGTGGTTACTATCATGATTGTCTTGTATGGGTTTTTCAGCAGATAAGGTTTCTTGCGACAATAATTTGAGGGGCGGGTATAAAATAGGAGAAGGAGCAAATGTTTTTATTAATTCCTGAAATGATCGCTTGAATTAGAGTTACTTGCGTGGGCTGATATCGTTTGTTTCGAACTGATGCTGTTTTTAAGGTTTTAAAGTCAGAACGGATCAAGTAGCACATCTGTTTTTATTTAAATACTAAAGTCAAAAAAATTGGTACATTACTTGAGAATTCACCTTATTAAAGAGTAAAATAGCGCCTTTTCATATTGAGCATTTAAATTGGAGAGTACGCATGCCCGTCACAGCCGATAAAAAAGCACAGGTAGTGCGCGATTATCAAAGGACCCCTGGAGATACTGGTTCCCCGGAAGTACAGGTGGCGTTATTGACCACCCGTATCAACGATTTGACTGGTCATTTCAAGGTTCACGTTAAGGATCACCATTCCCGTCGTGGTTTATTGCGCATGGTGAATCGTCGCCGCAAGTTGCTCGATTATCTAAAGCGCAGTAGTGCTGACGCTTATCGTGCTCTGATCAAGCGTCTTGGTCTTCGCAAATAGACTTTACTCCCTTCATGTTGACTACGGCAGCTGCAAAATATTTGAATGATTATCTGCCTTTCAGTGGACGATAGTAAGAAACGTTGTAAGGACTCATCGAAGACGGAACCGAATAAAGATAATTTCATTAGAAAGGACAGTAAATTGAAACCGATCAAGAAAAGTATTGCTTACGGACGCCATCAATTGACGCTGGAAACCGGGGAGATTGCAAGACAAGCACATGGAGCAGTAATCGTCACAATGGATGACACTGTGGTGTTAGTCACGGTTGTGGGTGCGAAAAATGCCAAACAGGGGCAGGATTTTTTCCCGTTAACTGTGGATTATCAAGAACGCAGTTATGCTGCAGGCAAAATACCCGGTAGTTTCTTTAAGCGTGAAGGCCGCCCTTCTGAGAAAGAAATTATTACTTCTCGCTTAATAGACCGCCCTATTCGTCCGCTATTTCCCAATAGTTTTTACAATGAAGTACAAATCGTTGCCACAGTTTTGTCTTCTGATAATGAAGTAGACGCAGATATTCCGGCGATAATTGGTGCTTCTGCTGCGTTAGTACTCTCTGGTATTCCCTTCGACGGCCCCGTTGGTGGAGCCCGTATTGGTTATATTAATGGAGAGTATGTGCTAAATCCAACGACTACTGAACTTAAGGAGACCGAGTTGAATCTGGTAGTAGCAGGTACGCAACATGCTGTTCTGATGGTGGAATCTGAGGCAAAAGAGCTATCCGAAGACGTGATGCTAGGTGCAGTTATGTTCGGCCATGAGCAAATGAAAGCAGTGATTAATGTCATTAACGAATTAGTCGATGAAGCTGGAGTTGCTGAATGGGATTGGACGCCGGCAAAGCAGGATACGGAGCTGGCCGAAAGAATCACCCAGTTGGCAGAAGTAGATTTACGTGCAGCATTTCTTTTGGAGCACAAACAAGTGCGATCCGAGGCCATTGATAAAATCTGGCAGCGAGTTTTTACCGAGATTGGGGTCGGTTCAGAAGATGGGCCGGATGGACAAGCCGTCAAGGAAGCTTGCTTTGATCTTGAGTCAAAGATTGTGCGTAGCCGGATTCTTGATGGCAAGCATCGTATAGACGGACGCGATACTCGTACTGTGCGACCTATTTCCATTCGCAGTGGTGTTTTTCCGCGTACACACGGTTCTGCTTTGTTTACTCGTGGTGAAACTCAAGCACTGGCGATTGCAACTCTTGGTACAGGACGCGATGAACAAAGAATTGATGCGCTGCATGGGGACTACACCGATCGCTTCATGTTCCACTACAATTTTCCACCTTACGCCACTGGAGAAACCGGACGCGTCGGAACACCAAAGCGCCGTGAAATTGGTCACGGGCATCTTGCCAAGCGCGCACTTATTGCAGTGTTACCTTCTGCTGAAGAATTTGGTTATTCGTTGAGAGTTGTGTCCGAAATTACCGAATCTAACGGTTCTAGTTCTATGGCTTCAGTTTGTTGCGGGTGTATTGCATTAATGGATGCAGGAGTGCCACTAAAAGCGCATGTAGCAGGCATTGCAATGGGGCTTATCAAAGAGGGTAATCGTTTCGCCATACTCACTGATATTCTTGGTGACGAAGATCATATAGGCGACATGGATTTCAAGGTTGCTGGTACTGAGCGAGGTATTACCGCGCTGCAAATGGATATCAAGATTCAAGGCATCACCGAGGAAATCATGCATGCTGCGTTGGTACAGGCCAAAGAAGGGCGCATGCATATATTGGGGATCATGAAACAGGCTCTGCCTTCAACCCGTGAAGAAATTTCTCAACATGCTCCGCGCATTATTAAAATTAAAATTAATCCTGATAAAATCCGCGATGTAATCGGAAAAGGTGGTGCGGTGATCCGTGCATTGACTGAGGAAACTGGGACAACCATCGATATCACAAACGATGGTATTGTTATAATAGCTTGTATCACTGCCGAGGGTGGCGAATTGGCTAGAAAACGTATCGAAGACATTACTGCTGATGTGGAGGTGGGTAAGATATATGATGGGACCGTACTGAAACTTCTAGATTTCGGCGCAATCGTCAGTGTTCTGCCTGGCAAGGACGGCTTGTTGCATATCTCACAAATCGCCAACAAACGTGTTAACAGTGTCACCGATCACTTGAAGGAAGGCCAGGCAATACGTGTTAAAGTGCTGGAGGCTGACGACAAGGGAAGGCTGCGTCTCAGTATGAAAGCAGTTACAGAGGAAGCTACGGACAATGTGGTTCACTAAGCTGTAGGTTTGCTTAGGAATTGATTGTAAAAAATCCACGCATTATGTGATTTCTTTTGTTTCCGACTTTAAGGTTTGATACAAGCTTTTCGGAAAATGAACAATCAATTTTATTTGGCTAGTTGTTTTTCTCTTATCTCGTCTAGCGTCTTGCAGTCTATGCAAAGAGTCGCAGTAGGGCGAACTTCAAGACGTTTCAGGCCGATTTCAATACCGCAGCTATCGCAATAGCCATAATCACCAGAATTTATCTTAACAATGGTTTCGTCAATTTTCTTGATGAGCTTACGTTCGCGGTCACGATTACGTAGTTCCAGCGTCACATCAGATTCTTGGCTGGCACGGTCGTTGGGGTCGGCGAAGACTGTAGCTTCATCCTGCATGGTGTGGACTGTGCGATCTATATCTTGACCCAGATGCAATTTAATGCCTTCCAACATATTGCGAAAATGCACAAGTTGTTTTGAACTCATGTAGCTTTCTCCCTTTCTCAGCCTATAGGGAGTAGCTTCTTTACGTAGTTGTTGCGGCATTTCTTAGTGTTCCTTTTCTTTCCTGATTACGAGCGAAGACGCTTTAATATCAGATATTACATTATACTGCAAGCAGGTCTGTTATTTGTCTTAAGTATTTTGCACAAAGCTAATTTTAATCCGCGCATGAATTTGAATGACAAGAGGCACGCATTATTTAGTTTGGAGCGGTTCAAGCAATAGGATATGGTTGGGTTGACGACGGACAAAAAAAGTAGGATACAAAAATATTTTCCGTTCCAGAAATGATTTTGAACGAAGATCTTTGAATCTAATTTCTTTATTCGGTTTTGAAATACTCCCCTGTTTCTCAGACTCTTTCATATTGGGATAGACTGGATAGAATAGGCAGGAAAATTGACCTTTTATCAGTGGAAAGGTATAGTGTCGCCCTTTCCGGGGTGTAGCGTAGCCTGGTAGCGCGCCTGGTTTGGGACCAGGATGTCGGGAGTTCAAATCTCTCCACCCCGACCAATTCTGCCCAATTGATTCAGGGTAAGCTCGGTTTGAGTGGTGCCCGTAGCTCAACCGGATAGAGCACCAGCCTTCTAAGCTGGGGGTTACAGGTTCGATTCCTGTCGGGCACGCCAGAAGGTTTTTGAAACAATTTGCTTCGGGTTTTCAAACCTGAGTTATTTGTAGTTTTTCGGATGGTGGCTGTAGCTCAGTGGTAGAGTCCCGGATTGTGATTCCGGTTGTCGTGGGTTCGATACCCATCAGCCACCCCACAAAATATAATCAACTAAGGTTGTTTTACCCAGATGCTTTTTTCTTTGTGGCACACTCATGGCACACATCGAATAAATATTACACTCAATAAACGTATCAATAAACGTATCTCCAGAGTCTTTTCGCTTTATCTCATGTTTCCAGTTATTTTAACAATTCGTGGTTTTTCTGCTTAACTGTGCCACTAATGTGCCATATATTAATCGAACGTTATTGAAATTTAATATTAACAATAACATATAAATATACAATACCCGATTACTAATCACAGGTTCTGGTATAAGAATACCAGCACTCAAACCGGCTAGCCTGGTATCAATAGCTGGATCATCAATTGCATCACACATTTTTTCAAGGTTAGTTCCATTTCGATTGCCTTTCTTGATTCCAGTTCCTACGTTTGATACACCTAAGGCTAAAACAAGGGTTTTAGGACGATTTGTAGGACAGGTTGTGCCGTTGTTAGTGGTGCACTTCTAGTATCTGATTTGGCGTCAATCGCCTTTTGTGTAGCAGATTGTACGAATGAAGTTAGTTGTCAATTAGAAAATCAGGTCCAATGAATCCGAGCGGTGATCTTTTAAGTGCAGTTGTTGATTTGATCAAAAGTAATTAGGTGTCCCCAATGTTTACTAAGGCCTCAGAATGGATAATGACCTCTCAGATCCAATTGGAGCATGATTTGGGAATGACTGGTGAAGATGCACATGAGTTTATGAATATATTTATGCAAAAGTTTGATGTTGATATGTCAGAGCTTAAGTTTGATAAGTATTTTGGTTCTGAAGGATTTGATTGTACAAGTAGCCCAGAAACTCCGCAGAAATAAGATGTTAGATTCCATTCCTATTACAATCAGGGATTTAGTAAAGGCTACTACAACCAAGAAATGGCGAAACGAGGAATAAGTTTTCTGATAAAATAGAATCGTGAATCTTAGTTAAAGTATCCAACCTGGTTTAGCGCTGGGTTTTTTTGTGTAGATGAACGTCCGTTTATGGCACAAAGCAGACATTCACGGTTTTTTCTTGTTTAGTTATTTGTTTTTTTAGGCAGTGTGGACAATATGCGTACTTAGCCCTTAATAATTACCCACAATCGTCCTGGTAACATGAAGAAATATCGATACGACGTATAAAACAATAAGGCAGGGGAGACAATGATATGTTCACTATCCAAAAACACACATGGTTAATGGCTCTGTTGCTTGGGACCGTTGCGGCAGTAACATTAATTGCCCCCCGCACAAGCTGCCCACGGAATAGACAGGGATGTGGATGTTGCTTTGGAGAAACTTTACGAGTCGAGCCACCTTGCCAAGGCACTCCGGACAAAAGCTAAAGGAATCTTGGTGTTTCC
>SMXG01000022.1 GCA_004356775.1 Betaproteobacteria bacterium
AAATAATGGCAGCTTTGTTGGACTAGCCTCCGATTACTAGGTAGGTGTGCGCAGCTAATGAAATTTATAAAGCTAAGGGTTAAAGAAATGGTTATGCGCGGCACAGTCGCGAAGCGCATTTTTTTTCTGTTCATAGTTGCTGCTTTTTTACCAGCTTTGGCTTTAGCGCTCCTTTCTTTTAGTCAAGTACGTGATGTGCTCTTGGAACAATCCAGAGATCGCCTGGCTGATATCACTCGGACTTATGCACTATCCGTATACGATCGGATGTTACTGGCTGATAACAACCTCAAACAAATCGCGTTTAATAAATACAGTGGCTCATTACCAGCAGCTACAAGTTTGCAATTCCTCCGGCAAACATTCTCAAACTTGACTGTCGTTGGGCCGGGTACCCAACCAGTTCCGATATTGGGAAAAAAGCTTTTCTGGCCAGAAATTAACAAGAGCCAGCATGCTTTTTTAGCAAATGGAAACTCAATTTTACTGATAAAAATAAACTCAGCTGCCAGGCCTAGTGTGCTTCTAATGCAAATGATTGATGCAAACCAGCCGGATAATTATGCGTTGATAGGAGAGTTGAACCCTTCTCAACTCTGGGGGCATAAGGATAGCTTCCCTTACATGACTGATTTTTGTACCATCAGCAGTGAAAACCATGTCCTATTGTTTTGCTCAAAGCCTTATTTACAAACCGATATCGCTAGCTTTGTACAGGAAATTTCTACTTCATCAGCAGAATACCAACCGTTTGGAGAGCAAGAGATCAGCGTTATAACTAACCGGCAGCTCTTTTTGAAACCCAAGTTCCATACTGACCATTGGGACGTAATTGCAATCCAGCCAAAATTCATGGCATTAATGCCAGTCACAAATTTCGGTCGAATTCTTGTTGGTGTAATTGTACTTACTTTGTTGCTGGTTGCACTATTAAGTATCAGCCAGATCCGTCGTACGATGGGACCACTGGAGAAACTGATTAAGGGCACACGAAACCTTGCCAATGAAGATTTTGAACACAGAGTAATCGTATCCAGCCAGGATGAGTTTGGTGAATTGGCAGGGTCCTTCAACGAGATGGCTGGACGTCTGGGCAGGCAGCTAAGCGCTTTCAAAGTACTTTCCAGCATTGATCAGGCAATCCTGACAAGACGGGATATTGACCCTGTTATTGATATTGTACTTGCGCGTATTCAGCAAATGAATTCTGCAGGACCAGCTGGCATTACCGTTTTAGAAACAAGGAAGATTGGCACAGCAAGAGCTTACACCCTTGATAACGAGAAAGATGTCATCTCCAGAATGACTCGAATTTCTCTGGCAAATCGGGATATACCTGAACTTGTTGAAAATCCTAAAGGACTTTGGCTTGCAAGTACAGATAATTCACGGTCCTATTTTCCAAGCTTGGTGAGTAAATCTGCCAGCAAAGAAGGGTTAAACATTTTCGCGCTACCTATTTTCTTTAACAGCGAATTGTATGCCATCATGTGGATGCAATTTACAAATAAGGAATTGACAAAAGAAATACTGCTGCATCTGCGAGAACTAGGTGATCGCATGGGCGTTGCCCTATCGGCAGCAGAGCGAGATGAACAATTGATCTACCAGGCTCGTCATGATGATCTAACTGGCTTGCCTAATCGATTCCTTTTCAAAGAAAGATTATTGCAGGAGATTGCTTTTGCCCAGCGCCATAATTATAGTCTGGCATTATTTTTTATTGACTTAGACCGCTTCAAGACAGTTAATGACAGCTTTGGGCATTCAGCTGGCGATGAATTGTTGATAGAAACAGGATGGCGCTTACGTCATTGTGTTAGAAAGAGTGACTTGGTTAGCCGTCTTGGAGGCGATGAATTTGCTGTTATTTTAACGGGAATTAAAGGTGTCGGTAGTGTCACGCCAGTTGCCGAGAATCT
Organism: Betaproteobacteria bacterium; assembly: GCA_004356775.1. Taxonomy (GTDB): domain Bacteria; phylum Pseudomonadota; class Gammaproteobacteria; order Burkholderiales; family Nitrosomonadaceae; genus BJGV01. The sequence continues at coordinate 1,923 of SMXG01000022.1, forward strand.
TATTCAGACATTCTCAGAGCCTTTTCTTATTGAACGACAACAAAACCACATTAGTGCCAGTATCGGCATTACCATTTATCCGACTGATGGAAACGACTCTGAAGATTTGTTGAAAAAGGCTGATATGGCCATGTATCGAGCAAAGGATGAAGGACGCAATCGCTTCGTCTATTTTGAGGAGAAAATGAATAGCGAGGCGGCTGCACGCACAACTTTGGAGCGAGAGTTGCGTCAGGCATTATCGGATGATCAGTTTATTTTATATTATCAACCACAAATGGATGTACGTACGGGAAAAATCTGCGGTGCCGAAGCACTTATACGCTGGAATCATCCAGTCAAAGGATTTATTTTGCCCGCTGAGTTTATTCCTGTAGCCGAGGAAATTGGATTGATTGAGGAAATTGGAAAAAAAACGATATATGATACCTGCATGCAATATACGGCATGGAAGAAAGCAAATCTTTCGCTACCTAAAATAGCTATCAATGTTTCAGTTTATCAGCTTCGCAATAGTGAATTTGTTCAGATCGTCGAAAAAATACTTAGTATGACAGCAGTTTCAGCCAGCGTATTGGAGTTTGAAGTTACCGAAAGCCTTTTTATGGATAAGGACTCGGATATCGTAACCATGCTAGATCAGTTTCGTCAAATGGGTATTCTGATTGCGATTGATGATTTTGGTACCGGATATTCATCCATGTCTTATCTGAAACGATTACCGGTGGATATATTGAAAATTGACAAATCATTCGTTGACGAGGTGGAGAATGATGAGGAATCGCGCCTCATTGCCCAAGCAATTATTTCGCTTTCGCACATACTAGGAAAAATTGTGGTTGCAGAAGGAGTAGAAACAGCTGGCCAACTTGAGCTTTTACGTAAGTGGGGGTGCGACACGATTCAGGGCTACTATTTCAGTCGTCCATTAACGTCAGAGAAATTTATTGAATTCGCACAAGAACGAGGGTGCTGTGTGCCTGATTTAACTAAAAATCCATATTGACATCCGAAGTAAAGATGGTGAAACCACCTTGAGCATAACATTGGTTGTGTTAGGGTATGCAAGCATGTAACCCCAACACTTCTCCAGTTTAAATTAAGACACAACGGAAAGATTTACGTACACGACTCAATGTTGATATTGCCGTGAAGAACTTTCCGGTTTCTTCAGTGTTTCTGTTTATTTGATGGAGATATTGGCTCGGGCGTGTGATCATAATGCGTTAAAGGATTTTTCTATAAATGATCTCGCTACATAGAAAAAAGACATGGTAGAGCTTTCTGGTGTGCCGTTCGGCGGAGTCAATAATTATTAACTACCTAATCTTAAGGAGGAGACCATGACTAGATGGCAAAAGGAACCATTTGCAATTAATGTAAAAATAGGTGACACCAAAGCATTTTGTGCTTGTGGGCTATCAAAGAACGGGCCTTACTGTGATGGCTCACATGTAACAACAGACAAAACGCCTTATGTGGTTAAGTTCGAAGAAGATAAAACTATTTATGCGTGCGGATGTCAGGAATCAGCTAATCGCCCTTATTGTGACGGGAGTCATACGAAACTGGCAACGAATTCCTAGAAAAATAAAAAAGGGAGTTAGCGTAGATTAGAATATATTTAGGTTTGTTCTATAAAGTTAAGCCACAGTTTGTTTGCCGTACTGTCACAGATGAAATCTGGGTTTCTGACGTATGCTTCGAATCCTGATCGGCTATCGAACATGCAGCAAGGAAGCCTCTTTAATCCCCTCTCCACCACAAATTCTGGTTAAGTTGAACTAAAAATACTCGGCCCACATCTAAGCCGGCTTGGAGAGAGCTCACTTATCTCAATTAACAAGCGCTGCACTTATCCAAATGATCGTAATAAAACTGTTATATAAACGTAACATAACTATTACATAAACGTAATAAGCTCGTCATTTCTTTCTTCTATTCTTGCACTTAGTTTTTCAATGGCCAGGAAAATAACTTGAAACTATCGAAACTTAAGTTTGTAATTACCATAGCCGTAGGGATGAGTGTCTCATCTGGAACTTTTGCTGTTGATTTTTATGTCAACACCAAAACTAAGCAAATATATACTAAACTAGGGCATGTTCGAGAACACTTGGGCCCCTTTCAAAGAGCAGAGGACACCCCAGCAAAAACGGTAACTCCAGTTTTATCGCCTGGTAATAGAAGAGTGGAATTACAAACCAAAGCAGAAACTGTGCAACTCTTCAGTAAAGTGGATTCTCTTGAGGAACGTGTCAAAAAAACCAAAAATATTAAAATTACACTGGATAAAAAAGGCCTGCAATTTAAGACGGCCAACGAAAATTTTAAGTTCAAGTTGGGTGGACGTATCCAAGCAGATACGTCAGTCAGTAGTAATGACAAATTTCTAAAAGATGGCGACCCTGTTAAAGCCGATGATGGCACAGAGATTCGTAGAGGGCGACTATCTTTTTCAGGTACTTTCTTTAAAGATTGGAGTTTTAAGAGCGAGATTGATTTTGCCGACTACGAAACCGACATAAAGGACCTAAAGCTTGCTTATACTGGCCTTCAGTTTATAAAAGTAACTGTTGGCCAACAAAAACAGGCTTTCAGCCGAGAATTACAAGAAAGCTCAAACGATACGATGTTCATTGAAAGATCTCTAATGAATGTTCTTGCTGCACCAGTAGTTGATCGTGCGGTTGGAGCTAATTTAGCAAGTCATGGAAAAAAATGGACTGGACAAGTTGGCATGCATGGCGAGCCGATCCTGACTGAAAAAAACAACCTGGACGAAGGTTGGGGGATTAACGGTCGCGCCACCTATACACCCATTGCTGAGAAAACAAAACTCGTCCATTTAGGTATTGCCGGAAATTTTACTGAAAACAGCGATGCTGGTCAGATAAGTAGTACTAATGGCATGAGATATAGGCATGAAACCACACATATGTCTGATCTATTTCCGATTGATTCGGGAGTTATCACTAGTGTTAATAACATCAAAATGTTGGGTCTGGAAGCTAATGGTGTATATGGACCTTTCAGCATGGGGGGAGAATATACTCATTCCTGGATGGATCGTAATCTGGGAATGAAATCTCTTAGCTTCTATGGCTGGTATGGGGAAGCCTCCTGGACATTAACCGGTGAATCACGCAAGTATAAAAAAGGGGTATTTAAAAGATTAGAACCAGACCGTGAATTTAGCTTTGCCACTGGTGGACTCGGCGCATTGGAACTGGCAATACGTGTTGCTGGGGTGGACATGAACGATGGTTCCTTTAAAGGAGGTGCGATAAAAAATTTTACCGTTGCACTGAACTGGTACGTAAACAGCAACGTTCGTTTCATGTTTGGTTATGACAGGATATTGAAAATCAAAAATTCGCCTCTGACTACCATCAGTGGTGGCAAGCCAGATGGTCTAAATACTTTTATGTTCCGAAGCCAAATAGCGTTTTAATTCCAATTAAGAAATTTAGCGTATGACGGATAAACTTTTGGTACATATAACAATAGAAATTTAATAGCCCTGTAATACAAGTGTCGTCAAACTGTAATGCTTCCAATCTAATATAACAATAGCATCAAGCGGTAGAAATCTGATTAATTAAAGGGAGAATGGAATAATGAAATTTCCGAATCTTAAAGTACATGGTATATCAGTTGCATTGAGCACTTTATTTAGCATTGCTAGCATTAGTATTGCAAACGCTGACATAATCAAGATTGACGGATCTAGCACTGTCTATCCCATTACCGAAGCGGTAGCGGAAGATTTCCAGATAGCTAAAAAAGGTAAAATCAGAGTAACCGTTGGAATTTCTGGTACGGGCGGCGGTTTCAAGAAATTTTGCCGTGGCGAAATTGATATTACCGATGCTTCACGCCCAATCAAGCAAGAAGAAATAGATGCTTGTAAAAAAGCGGGCGTGCAATATGTTGAAATGCCCGTGGCGTTTGATGCATTGACGGTGGTGGTTAGTCCTAAAAATAGTTGGATCAAAAAAATTACTATTGCGGAATTGAAAAAAATGTGGGAACCCACAGCCCAAGGTAAAATTACTAAATGGAATCAAATAAACTCGGCATGGCCCGATACTAAATTCAATCTCTATGGTCCGGGATCTGATTCCGGTACTTTCGACTACTTTACTGAAGCTATTGTTGGTAAGGCTAAATCAAGCCGTGGTGACTTCGCTGCGTCTGAAGATGACAACGTTCTGGTTCAAGGAGTGTCAAGAGACAAGAACGGAATAGGGTTTTTTGGTTTTGCTTACTTTATAGAAAATCAAAAGAAACTTAATGCGGTTGCCATAGATAGCGGCAAGGGCGGCATTCTCCCATCCGCTAAAACGGTGGAAGATGGAACTTATCAGCCATTGTCTCGCCCTATCTTTATCTACGTGAGCATTAAATCGGCAGAAAGACCTGCGGTCAAAGAGTTTGTCGACTTCTATATGAAAAAGGGTCCTGCCCTTGTAAAAGAAGTTAAATACTTCCCGCTTCCGGCCAAAGTCTACACTCTTAAC
>SMXG01000023.1 GCA_004356775.1 Betaproteobacteria bacterium
ACTGTATTGGAAGCTAAATGCACTAATCTGTTTTTTGATAAAGCAGGCGTTGCTGAATGTCTGCTTTCGAACCAAAGCAGACATTCAGGTAACAACAAAAATACTTCTCGGAACAGAGCCTGTGTAAGTGATTGCTAATCACTAGATAGCAACATTATTTCTATGCTGTCCACACAAACGCAAAGCCCCACGATGATCGTAGGGCTTTGCAGGATCGCCACATTAATGTGGCCTCATTTAGTCGCGTTACTGCGACGTATGCCAGTGCATTAGCACCGCGGCGTTTGGATGAAACTGTAGTGATATAGTGATTTCCGTCTATAGAACCCCCCTCTTAAAAGGATTGCCTCTAAAAAATTAGACAGTATAGCGTTTCACTAACTCTATTAACTTCCTTTTTGCACCGTTCCTGACCGGTTCGCATCAGTCACGATCTGACCGTCTGATTTAAGACGGCAAATAAAGCGTATACCTATGAAATAAGTTTGTCAAAGGCATTCGGAAACTCCGAACATTGGGATGAAATAGGCTAGGCGGCGGGAATCTAATTCACACCTGTTAATACCTTACTAATCATGATATTAGATAAGAAATAGCTAGATCAATTTCTTAGAAATACCCCCAATAATACCCCCAGTGTGATTGGCTGTTATAGGATTGTATTGGAAGCTAAATATGATTGACTTTTTTTGTACAAAACAGATATTCAAAATGCATCTTGGTATGCTTGTCTCAAAACCTGAATAATCATGCCTACTGGAGAAATTTTATAGGCCTTTATTTGTAGGCTATCGCTGCGCTACATGGGCCTACCAAATGGACTACTTCGTATCGTTTAAATCCGGCTTCTTGACACCATCCCCAGAAGTCGGCTCCTGTAAAATCAAAAGCATCTCCAAATTCAATAAGCATGTGCAAGGACATCAAGAGTCCAAAGGTATTTTTGCGCCGATCATCATCGATAATATTTTCTATCACGACAAACGCACCATTTTCCGGCAGCGCTTCATACGCCAGACGTATAAGATGCTTCTTCTTCTCCAGATTCCAGTCGTGCAAAATATTTCCCATTGTAATAATGTCCGATTTTGGTAGGGCATCCCTGAGAAAATCTCCAGACACAACGTTGATGCGATCGGAAAGGTTTTCTTTTTCTATCCATTTTTTTGCTATTGGTGCGACGATTGGCAAATCAAAGGACGTACACTTTATGTAAGAATGTTGTTTTGCTACAAGACTTGAAAGTAATCCGGTGGCGCCCCCCACATCACAAAGTGATTTGTAGTTTGAAAAATCAAACTTTTGTACGAATGCCTGGAAATTACCAATTGAGAGACCTCTCATGGCACCCAAAAATTGTTCAAGTCGTGGCAAGTCTTCGTAGAGAACTTCGAACATGGGTTTCTGGCTGTGCTTAATTTCATTCTGGGGCTTACCGGTCTTGAGTGCGGGCCCTAGGTCATCCCAAAACTTGTATATACGATCATTGGCCATTTCAAGTATGCCGCCAACATAACTAAGCTTATTTTTATCGAGAAACATGCTAGTTTCCTCGGTATTGGAATAGAAAGCTGTCGGACCAGTCCCATCACGGTTCAAAAAACCTAGCGCTACCAACGTATCAAAAAAATCCCAGATTCCACGTGGATGGAGATCAAGTATCTTGCCAAGGGATTCTCCGGTCATAGGCTTATCCACTAGTTTTGTGAAAAGTTCGAATTCAACCGCTGTAAGAAGAACCTTAGACCCCCAAAAACTTAAACCTGTATCAATAATACGTGACGGACTCATTGCACTGGTCATAATCTCTCCTTATTCATCTTAGCGATAGACGGTCTCGCTTTAGGCGCAATGTAACAATACTCACGATAAAAAATCAATCTAGACTCGAATGTCCGCTTCTGGCCGAACTTTCTTTGTCTGCTTGCTGAATTTTAAATATTAATCAACGTGATGTTGGTTGTTGGTAAAACAGCGTCAGTTGCTCGTGAACATCGGGACAGAATTTTTTCAGAATATCTGGTGCAGTAAAATAATACTCGCTCAGTACCGCGAAAAACTCTGCCGGGCTGGTGACAGCATAATGATTAATAAAGGTTGATTCTCCTGCTGCTACTTGCAGACATAGTGCGTCGTAGGCCCCACTAAATGCATCTGACCATCTATTCTGGCTCATACCATAACGCAATGGCGGCATGCCATTCATTACCCCATTGAAGCCATCAAGCTTATGTGCGAACTCGTGCAACACAACATTGTGGCCGGCTTGGCAATGATAAGTATCCCACTCCACGTCATCCCAGGACAAAATTACTGGGCCACGTAACCATGACTCACCAGTCAAAACGTTTGTTTCATTATGTATCACGCCAATGTTATCCATCTGTGCATGATTAACACGGAATGCACCTCGATAAAGTATGACCTCGACCCAACCATCGAAATACTCGACGCCCAGATTCAGGATTAGCAAACAGGCTTGGGCAGCTACCGTTACCCTCATTGTTAGTGTCACATCCAAACCCTGAGCGCCAGTAATCGATTTCTGTTCCAGAAACCATGCCGTCATCTCACGCAGGTGAGCCATTTGCACTGCATTCAGCCCTCTCAACACCAACACACGTCCGGTCACACTTTGCCAGATGTGATGAGGTATTAGATGCCGCTTAAGAATTCTCCGCATACGCCAGCGCCATAGAGCGGCACCTAATGCAAAGTAATTTCTCATAGTTACATTATAGATCTGCAATGGACTTAAAAAGCCTACATGTTTTATTCATGCAGGCTTAATAGACTTTCTTAGACTACTTTGGAACAATTAATGGGCGACGGGAATCTAACCAATGTCTATTAATTACTTACTAATCATAGCATTGTCTACAGAATAGCTGCTCCAATTTCCTGAAGATACCTCCAATAATACCCCCTGAATGATTGGCTGTTATTGGATTTATTGGAAGCTAAATACGATTGTCCGTTTTGGAAGAAACACAGTTTTTTACAAATGATTGATACCTAACATACATTCGGCGTGCCTTCCCTACATCATGGCGCCGCACCGTATTGTGCTACCCATCAGTCGCAAACCAAACATACAAATCTGCTCCTCGAATCTCCTTCTGTAAAGCAGATGAGTTGCTCAGCCACTCAACCAAAAACGATGCCTAAATGTCAACGCTTATCCTACTTTCCCTTCCGAAGTCATGTAAACAATCTGCAGGGTGTCAGCCTGTTTAAAAGTACTACTAGAGGCTGAAACCAAAACAGCTCGGTCCCCTGGCGAGGCCCAGCTATGAGAGAACATCCACTCCCAGGCTTGCGCAAGATAGGCCTGCAATCCAGACTCAGTGCTAGAACCCTTGAAAAGAAGAGGTGCGACACCACGCACCAACGCCAGACTACGATAGACTTTTTTTGAATCCGCCACCACCACAATTGGTGCCTGTGGACGGAATTTGGCAATTGCCAGTACCGTCGACATCGCATGGCCTCTAATAATGATAGCTCGAGCACCTATGCGCGCAGCTAGTAGACAGGCAGCGATGCTCAGGGCATCATCATCGGCAAACTCGCTCGATGAACTTATAGCATTTAACCGCATCTGCTCGTTAGCCATATGGCTGCTATACTCCTTCTCTGTCGCGCTGAGCACGCGATCAAGAAATCGTACTGCGGTGACAGGATATTTACCGATAGCCGTCTCACTCGAAAGCATAACAGCATCCGTTCCATCGAGTACCGCATTGGCAACGTCGGTAGCTTCTGCTCGTGTCGGATGTTCATGCTCTACCATTGAATCAAGCATTTGTGTTGCAGTGATAACAGGACGTCCACATTTAGTAGCAGACGTGATAATTTGTTTCTGTACAACCGGTATCTCAGCAAGATCGATTTCGACACCTAGGTCGCCACGCGCAACCATCACACCGTCAGATGCCTCAACAATTGCATTGAGATCGGCGAGTGCAGTTCGTTTCTCTATCTTAGCTATCAGCAAAGGTCCGTCCCCGGCCTCAGAGGTGAAGCAGGCCCGAACCCGTATAAGGTCGTCAGCCGACTGTACGAATGATACGGCAATCCATTCAGCCTCTTGCAACAATGCGAATTTTAGATGTAACCGATCTTCGTCAGTCGGCACCGGCGCACTTAGTGCTAATTCCGGAACGTTTATTCCTGATCCTGAGCGCACGATACCACCAATAAGTACTTTGCATGTAACACCAATTCTGACACTATCGGCACTAACATTCACTACACTAAGCTTTATGGTTCCATCGGCAAGATATATCGATTCCCCTACGCGAAGTGCTTGGAGCAATTCGCGATTTCGCACAGGCAGAGAATTGTTACTTGCTTTCTGATTACCAACTTTCTCTGTAAGCTTGATTATCGAACCTTCAGCCAGATTGCAAGAGTCGCCCAGCAGATCACCTAAACGAAATTTTGGGCCTGGCAAGTCAATGAGAATAGCTACTGGCTGATTAAGCGATTGGGCCGCTCTGCGAACCTGCTCAATGCGCCGTGCATGTTCAGCATGACTACCATGGGATGTATTCACGCGGGCAACGTCCATTCCGCACTCAATCAACTGTTTGATTACACCAGGTGGGTCCGTAGCCGGACCTAAAGTGCATACAATCTTCGTACGTTGCCAGCTGTGATAAGTCATATCGCCATGCTATCAATATGTGATTCAACGGGCCCAGATGAAAAGATGGAGAAACTTTGCTCTGTAACTTCATTCAACCATCTCATGCGCATACAAAGATAAAGTAAAGGATTTGAAGAAACTAGGGGCGTTTCATATAAGCCTTTATCAGTTCTTGATGTTGCCCAGAAATTATATACTGAACACAAATTCTTGAGTTCTAAGCATCACCAGCGCGTCAAGGTATTAAGTGATTATAATTGCTTCCTTCTAACTATGCGGCGGCGGGAATCGAATAATAAGCTGGAAGGCTTATTAACAAACACTTTGTGCTTTTCAATGTTTAAGTGTTGCCCCCAAAATTGCCCTATGAAATGCTGGATTCAATAAGATGGCATAAGACCATGTTGGACTAGAAGGATAAATCAGCGCTCAGCTGAATACCGCATACTTCTTTAGATTTATTTAAGATGTGGGGGGAGTACACCTAGTCTTAGATTAACCCACTCCCCTCTCAATATAGTATCCCTCCCTCTTTCCTTTCTACAACCAAAAATGGGAGCTTAAAGCTCCCATCCCGATTTGAATCTGTATTAATTAGTTGAAATTTTTCTGCGACGCCTTTCAAACCAAAGAAATGATTAAGCTCACCAGTCTGAGCCTCCGTGGTATATCGACGGAGGATTCGTAGCATACGGGTTATTGGGGCTGTCATTACTGTATGGACTACCATATTGCCCGTATGGATTGTTGATCGAGTCAGCGCTATATTGGCTGCCATAGCGACCGTAAGGATTGCTAGTTGAGTTTGGGTCGTACTGGTTAGTACTGAGATTACCCAAGTATTTTCCAGTTTGGGAATCAATTAGTATGGGTGGTCCTGCATTAGCCA
>SMXG01000024.1 GCA_004356775.1 Betaproteobacteria bacterium
TGCACAATTCTATCACGGATTTCGCCGTGACGCTCATCCGATGGCTGTGATGGTGGGTGTAGTTGGTGCATTGTCTGCGTTTTATCATGAGGCGATGGATATTTCAGATGCATCTCACCGCGAACTTTCAGCTTTTCATTTGATCGCAAAGTTGCCAACCATTACCGCAATGGCATATAAATATAATCTTGGCCAACCATTCATTTATCCGCGTAACAGTCTCAATTATTCGGAAAATTTCATGCGCATGATGTTTGCCGTTCCTGCCGAGGAATACATGCCCAATCCGGTATTGGCGCGGGCACTGGACCGGATTCTGATTCTACATGCCGATCACGAACAAAATGCTTCTACTTCTACAGTTCGTTTGGCTGGTTCCAGTGGGGCAAATCCGTTTGCCTGTATCTCAGCAGGCATCGCCTGTCTGTGGGGACCAGCGCATGGCGGGGCTAATGAAGCTTGCCTTAATATGCTAGAAGAAATCGGTGATGATTCACGCATCGGCAAGTATATTGATCGAGCCAAAGACCCAAAAGATAATTTTAGGTTGATAGGTTTTGGCCACAGGGTGTATAAGAATTTTGATCCTCGTGCGAAGCTGATGCGTGAAACCTGCCACGAGGTGTTAAACGAATTAGGATTGCAGAGTGACCGCTTATTTAAGCTTGCAATGAAATTGGAAAAAATTGCGCTGGAAGATGAATACTTCATTTCCAGGAAACTCTATCCTAATGTTGATTTCTATTCGGGTATTGTGCAGCGTGCGCTTGGTATTCCACCCTCCATGTTTACTGCCATATTCGCTACTGCGCGCACGGTAGGATGGGTTGCCCACTGGAGAGAGATGATCTCTGACCCAGAATTCAAGATAGGGCGTCCACGTCAGCTCTATACTGGCGTTACCACGCGCGAGGTAGTGCCGATCTCACTACGTAAATAGTTTGTTCTATTAGAGATATCTGAAGCAACATTGGTGATTATGATTAAGCAATTGTTTAAGAACTCAATGTTATATGGTGCAAATGCGCCGTTTATTGAGGAACTTTACGAAGACTATTTGCAATGCTCGACCTCGGTCCCGCTGGAATGGCGCGGATACTTTGATGGATTGCAACAAGGGCAAGGGGCGGATACACGCGATGTTCCACATAGTCCAATAATTGAATCATTCATTTTCGTGGAAAAAGAACGTCGTAGAAATGGTCACGGTACTACCCAGGTCACACAAGATGCATTTGCAAAACGTAAGCAGGTATCGGTATTGCAGATTATCAATGCTTTTCGTTTTCTTGGCGTACGCCAAGCTAATCTCGATCCGCTCAAGCGTCAGAAGAAACCATATATTCCAGAACTTGATCCATCATTCTATGGGTTGACTGGGCAGGATATGGGCGTCATATTCAATACAGGTTCGCTAGTCGGTCCGGATTATTTAACACTACGGGAAATTTTACATTTACTTCAGCAAATCTACTGTGGGAGTGTCGGGGTAGAGTACATGTACATGTCTGACACTAAGCAGAAACGCTGGATACAGAATCGCCTTGAAGGCACGCGGGCGCAACCGACTTTCTCTACTGAGTATAAACGCCATATTCTGGAACGACTTAGTGCAGCAGAGGGATTAGAAAAATACTTGCATACTCGTTATGTTGGACAGAAGCGCTTTTCAGGTGAGGGTGGCGAGAGTCTAATTCCATTATTGGATAACTTGTTACAACGCGCCGGTCGAATGGGTGTACAAGAAGTAGTCATTGGCATGGCACATCGCGGGCGACTTAATGTGCTAGTAAACACCTTAGGTAAAATGCCATCCGATTTATTTCAGGAATTTGAGGGTAAGCATGCACAGGAACTGACTGCGGGAGATGTCAAGTATCATCAAGGATTTTCCTCTTCCATATCAACGCCTGGTGGAGTTATAAGAGCGACGCTCGCATTTAATCCATCGCATCTTGAAATTATCAATCCTGTAGTAGAAGGCTCAGTACGTGCTCGACAGCACCGCTTGTTAGACAGGCAAGGCAAAATGGTAATGCCAGTATTGCTGCACGGTGATGCTGCGTATTCCGGTCAAGGTGTGGTGATGGAAGCGTTGAATCTGTCCCAGACTCGTGGTTATGGAACTGGTGGTACGGTACATGTCATTATCAATAATCAGATTGGTTTTACCACCTCTGACCCTCGCGATTCACGTTCTACGCTTTATTGCACCGAAGTGTCGAAAATGATTGAAGCGCCAATATTTCATGTCAATGGTGATGATCCTGAGGCAGTAACAATGGTAACCGAGATTGCGCTTGATTTTCGGATGCAGTTTCAAAAGGATGTAGTCTTAGATATGGTTTGTTTTCGTCGTCTTGGCCACAACGAACAGGATGATCCGATGGTGACACAGCCATTGATGTATAACATTATTGGCCAACATCCCGGTACGCGCAAACTCTACGCGGACAAGCTGGAAATTGAGGGTGTTATTAAGGCTGGTGAAGCTGAAGAGATTCTTATGAGTTACCGCAATAACATGGATGCGGGTCGTAACCCTAACAAGACCATATTTTATGGCAATAAGTCGTCACGTGCGGCGGACTGGGCGCCTTTCTTGAAGCCAAGCAAGTGGAATCAGAAGGTGAAGACTGGTTTGTCGATGGCGAAATTGAAGCATCTAGCTGAACGACTTACCGATATCCCTGACAACTTCAAGTTACATTCTCGAGTTAGAAAAATTATTGATGATCGCCGTTTGATGGGTGAAGGTAAGTTGCTTTTGGATTGGGGTATGGCGGAGAATTTGGCATATGCGGCGCTCTTGCATGATGGATTTCCAATACGTATTTCAGGGCAGGATTCCGCGCGTGGGACTTTTTTTCACCGTCATGCAGTATTGCACGATCAAAGTGGAAAGCGAGGAGATGGAAACACATATATCCCGCTTCGTCACATCACGTCAAAGCAACCGAATTTTGGAATGATCGATTCGATGTTGTCAGAAGAAGCAGTTCTGGCTTTTGAATATGGTTATGCTACTGCCGAGCCTAATGAACTTGTAGTTTGGGAAGCACAATATGGTGACTTTGCTAACGGTGCTCAGGTTGTGATTGATCAGTTTATAGCTTCTGGTGAAGCCAAATGGGGGCGGCTGTGTGGTCTAGTAATGATGCTTCCACATGGCTACGAGGGGCAAGGACCAGAGCACTCCTCGGCGCGGCTTGAGCGCTATCTGCAATTGTGTGCAGAATACAATATTCAGGTTTGTGTGCCGTCTACTCCAGCACAGATGTTTCATTTGTTACGACGTCAGATGATTCGTCCGCTACGTAAGCCACTTATAATCATGAGTCCCAAAAGTATGCTGCGTCGTAAAGAATCTGTCTCAAATCTGGAAGATTTAGCCAACGGAATCTTTCAACCTGTAATCTCGGAAATAGAAAATCTTAACCCAAAGAAAGTGCGGCGCATTATCGCCTGTTGTGGCAGGGTTTATTATGATCTGTTGGCTTACCGAAAAGCGCACAAAATTGCGGATATCGCGATTATCCGCATTGAGCAGCTGTATCCGTTTCCACACGAGGATTTTCAAGCCGAGGTCAATTGTTACGCTCAGGCCAAAGATATACTTTGGTGCCAAGAGGAGCCGGGAAACCAGGGCGCTTGGCACCGAATTCAGCATTATTTGCTGCGGCATATGCGACCTGATCAGGCTCTTGGTTATGCGTTGCGTCCATCTTCAGCATCACCTGCCGTAGGATATTTGGCAAAACATAATTTTCAGCAGAATGAATTGGTTGTAGCAGCATTTCGCGAGAAAATCTAACCTAAAGGAAGAGTCATGCTTGTCGAAGTTAAAGTTCCAGTGTTATCCGAGACAATAGCAGAAGCTACCCTAGTCTCCTGGCATAAGAAGCAGGGAGAATTTGTTGAGCGTGACGAAAATCTGATTGATATTGAGACTGACAAAGTAGTAATGGAGTTGCCGGCATCAGTAGCTGGCATACTGGCGATTATCAAAGGTGATGGGACCACGGTGGTCAGTAGTGAGCTTATCGCTACTATAGACACCGAGGTTACAGCCGTTACTGCTCCTGCTAGAAAGATTGTATCGTCAGGTAAAAAATCTATAGCTGCAGTAAAACCAGCTATGTTACCTGCAGCTAGGAGGATGGCAGCAAAGAAAAACATCAAAACTGAGGAAATTAGTGCAATCAGTGGTACAGGTCGCGGTGGGCGTATTACCAAGGAGGATGTAGTTGTACACGTAGAATCCAAATTCACTCCAGGAGCCACCACAGCTTCAGCGGCCATATTTGCGGGTAATCGACCAGAACAACGTGTGGCTATGTCCAGGTTACGCTTGCGTATAGCCGAACGGATGGTGCAATCACAATCCACTGCGGCAATACTTACAACATTTAACGAAGTTAATATGCAGGCGATAATAGATTTTCGTGCCCGCTATCGGGATAAGTTTGAGAAAGAGCATGGAGTGAAGCTTGGTTTTACCTCATTTTTTATTAAGGCAGTGGTGGCGGCGCTGAAGAAATTTCCTATCGTCAACGCTTCGGTGGACGGTAATGATATTATTTATCACGGATATTACGATATAGGCATCGCGGTAGGCAGTCCGCGAGGGTTGGTGGTACCAATTATTCGCGATGCTGATCGTTTGTCGCAGGCTGAAGTGGAAAGGCAAGTTGCTGATTTCAGCAAACGCGCTCGAGAAGGTAAACTTACAATCGAGGAATTAACTGGAGGCACTTTTTCTATTACCAATGGTGGCGTATTCGGCTCGATGCTTTCTACCCCCATCATTAACCCGCCACAAAGTGCGATTCTAGGTGTTCATGCCATTAAGGAGCGTCCGGTGGCCGAGAATGGCCAAGTGGTCATTCGTCCAATTAATTACCTTGCGCTATCTTATGACCATCGAATTATAGATGGACGTGAAGCAGTGCTTTCTCTGGTAGCTATGAAAGAGGCGCTTGAATATCCGATGAGTCCATTGCTGGAAGCCTAAAGGAAAGCAGTTAACATTCTTTCATATATAATAGTAACTTATACCATATAATTTATGTTTAACATTGCATTATTTACAAGATAGCAACATGTCTCAATCTTTTGATGTGGCAGTGATTGGTGCGGGACCTGGAGGCTATGTAGCCGCAATCCGTTGCGCCCAATTAGGGCTTAATACGGCGTGCATAGACGAGTGGAAGAATTCACAGGGAAAAGCAAGTCTTGGTGGTACTTGTCTCAATGTAGGCTGTATTCCTTCCAAGGCATTGCTGGAATCTTCCGAGAATTATGAGCGTGCTGCACTTAAATACTCTGCACATGGAATCAAGATAGAAGGTCTGTCGGTAGATATTCCCGTGATGATTTCCCGTAAGGATAAAATTGTCACGGCATTCACCAGTGGCATTGCCACGCTGTTTAAGAAAAATAAAATTACTTCAATACATGGACGAGGAACCTTAGTTAAGGATAAAGGGGATAAGAAGTCTTGGAAAGTTAAAGTAATGAGTGGCGACAAAGTAGAGACTATTGAAGCAAAATACATCATCATTGCCACAGGTTCGACACCGCGCCAATTACCGTTTGCGATAGTTGACAATGAACGCATATTGGACAACGAAGGCGCACTGGCCTTGGTCGAAGTACCTAAGCATCTGGGTATAATTGGCGCAGGAGTAATCGGTTTGGAAATGGCTAGCGTTTGGCGAAGGCTCGGATCAAAAGTCACTATCCTTGAATCGCTGCCAGAGTTTCTCACGATTGTCGATGAACAAGTAGCGAAAGAAGCACAAAAGATTTTTACTAGAGAATTAGGGTTGGAAATACAAATCGGCATTAACATTACCGCTATAAAAACTGGAAAGAAAACCGTCCTAGTGGAATATCTTGACGCCCAAGCTAAAGCGCAGAAACTAGAGGTGAATCAGCTGATAGTATCGGTTGGCAGGGTTCCAAATACGGCTGAATTAGGTGCAGAAAACGTTGGACTAAGAATAGATGATGGTGGTCGCATAGAAGTGGATAGCTATTGTCGCACCAACTTGCCAAATGTGTATGCTGTTGGTGATGTTGTGCGCGGGCCAATGTTGGCACACAAGGCCTCAGAGGAGGGCATAGCGGTAGCAGAGTCAATAATCGCAAATGCAGCAGGACAAGAAAGAGAGCTTATAAAACTAAATCTTGATACTATTCCTTGGGTGATTTACACATCGCCAGAGATTGCCTGGGTGGGCAAGACTGAGCAAGAGTTAAAAACTACAGGAATTAGATATAAAGCGGGCCAGTTTCCTTTTATGGCCAATGGGCGCGCGCAATCCTTGGGTGAGACAAGCGGATTTGTCAAAGTTCTGGCGGATGCCAATACTGATCGTATCCTCGGTGTTCACATGATTGGTCCCTATGTTTCAGAGATGATTTCTGAAGCTGTGGTGGCAATGGAATTTGCTGCTAGCAGTGAAGACATCGCTCGCATCGTGCACGCCCACCCTTCTTTGTCCGAAGTATTGCACGAAGCCGCGTTGGGTGTAGACAAGCGAGCACTGCATATCTGAAATTACAATAATGTGATGTTGAGCAGCACCTATGTCCTTGTAATAACTCTGTACCAGGAAACGAATGGCAAAGGCGAGGCAAGTGAGGCATGCTCACGCAGCAGTATTTGCTCGAGCGAAAGGATCGCTAACACTTTAAGGCACATGGTATAAATAATTGCACCCTCTCTGGCGCTAATTAAAATCTAGTGTGATATGAGTACTGGCCCCATGATTCAATGCTTGTCTAGCAACCATCTTTGCCGTGTTATACGTGCATCGGAAAAGGCTTTTTCCAGCGCTGATCCATCACCACTAACTAGCATCCTGCGCATGCTTGTTAGCTCCTTTTGGTAGGCGTCAATCTGTTTAAGTAACAATTCGCGATTGGCGAGGCAGATGTCGCGCCATAGTTCTGGAGAACTACCTGCAATTCGGGTAAAATCACGAAAACCACTACCGGCAAAGCGCAGCAAGTCATCCGGACTATCTCCTATGTTTAAGGAGCAAGTGTGATTCATAAGCGCAAATGCGAGTACATGGGGCAGGTGACTCATCGCGGCGAGGATTTCATCGTGCTGATAGGCGTTCATTTGTGAGACTCTTGCACCACAACCTTGCCACAGCTCCTTTACACGCTCTAGCGCGTTGGTATCAGTTTCGTCTAACGGTGTAAGTACTAGATTCTTATCTCGGAATAAATCTGCGTTAGCTGCGTTTATCCCACTTAGTTCCGTTCCGGCGATAGGATGGCCAGGTACAAAATTCTTTAGATGTCTAAGTAAAAAAGAACGTGCTGCAGCAACCACATCTTGTTTAGTGCTTCCCACGTCAGTGATGATTGTTTTGGATTCTAGGTGGGGGGCGATTTGTGCCAAAATTTTAGCAGTCTGCCCTACTGGTATGGCAAGTAATATGAGATCTGCATTCTTTAGAGCCAGTGGAAAATCGTCTGTGATTTCGTCTAATATTCCTAGTTTCAGCGCGCGCTGCAGATTCTCCCAGCTTCTCCCTAAACCAACAATATGTTTAACCAGGCCCGCCTTGCGTAGTGCCAGCGCAAATGAACCACCGATCAAGCCAACGCCGATAATTACCAGTTTGTGGAGTATAGTATCTGTCATACTTTGAATGAATATTTATTTTTTAGGCAACATGCTTTGTCTAATCACTTTCATTATTCATTTCAGCAACCATATTGGGTTCTTGAGTTCTTGTAGATTCAGTGTCAGATCAACGCCTCTCTAGATTTCATACGCAATCTGACGTACTTGTATAATCAGGTTGTCGTTTCTAGTAACAGTATACATGCCAGCACTGAAACATTGATTTTCTTGTCACAGCTTTATTATTTCTTAGTAACTTTATCGATAGTTTTGATAATGAAATTAATTTTCTTTAATAGCATTTTTAAGGGATTGCAAAAATTTTTGATTTTCGGACTCGAGTCCAATAGTAACTCGCAAATGTTGTGGCATCTCATAAATACCGATTGGACGTACGATAACTCCCTGCTTTAATAGGCGTTGATAAACCGTAATAGCCTTGCCATTGCTCACGCAAAAACTTAGAAAATTTCCGTAAGATGGAATGTATTTGAGTCTAAGTTGACGCAGACCAGTAGTTATTTGGAGCATTCCTGCTTGGTTGAGCGCACAGGAACGTTTGACAAATTCTACGTCATTTATTGCTGCCAACGCACCCGAGAGTCCTATGCTGTTTACGTTAAATGGTTGACGTATTCGGTTCATCAACCCAGCCACGTGAGCATGCGCAAGCCCAAA
>SMXG01000025.1 GCA_004356775.1 Betaproteobacteria bacterium
CGCCTTGTCTATTACTTCACGTACGGCTCGTAACTCTTCCTACCATTTTCGTGTTGGTATTGGTAATGCATTTTTTATCAAGAAGCATGGCAGCATTCCCGCGTAGTGGACGTTGCACATTCAAAAAATAAATTTCTGGAACTTGCTTGTACTAATAGTTAGATAAAATCTAGGACTGCTTTATTGAATGTGTCTGATCTATCCACTGGTAACAAAATTTCATCATAATTACTTTCTCATGATATGGTAGTTAGGTTTGTGGTGGCTGTAATGGCTTATCAGTGTCATTGGCCAAGTCAGCCATAGGTGTTTTCTTTCTTAGAGTCCTAAACGCAAACCATTTACCGATCATTATTATTACAAGTGCACTACAAACTGGGGACAGCCAGTGTAAAAAAGCTGCGTTGACATTAACCCATTCCTTGATAACTGTATCGGTTATCGCCATTGCACCAGCAATCCAGCCGAGCAGTCCGGCACCAATGGTAATAACAATAGGAAAACGATCCATCAGTTTCATTACTAACTTGCTACTCCAGACAATAATGGGCACACTTATTACTAAACCGAAAACTACCAAACCGATGCTGTCTTTGGCTGCGCCAGCGATGGCGATGACATTGTCAAAGCTCATTACAACATCAGCAATAATGATGGTTTTGATTGCACCCAGCAATGTAGTATTGGCGGCTATTTCATATTCACCGTCTTCAGGTTCAGGCTGAAGAAGTTTGATCCCAATCCATATCAGCAGCAGCGCACCGATGATTTTAAGGTATGGAATCATCAGCAGGGAGAGTGCGAAAGAAATTAGGATTATACGTAGACCGATGGCACCAAATACCCCCCAGAAAATACCTTGGTTACGCTGTTTCTGCGGCAGTCGTCGACAAGCGAGAGCGATCACAATCGCATTGTCTCCACCGAGCACAATATCGATCGCTATAATTTGCAATACCGAGACCCAGAATTGTGAACTAGCGAGGTCCATTCATCGATCTCCAAAAATGTAAATTTTGTATGCGAGCGAAAGCATATTTGTCCTTATCGATGACTTAATCGTTACTTCCGCTATGTGCCAGTGTCCATTCAATCCTCAACGTTAGCTCCAATAAACTGTAGAATCTCACTTTTGTGCGACATCGTGTCTTGGTGCCCTAGTTTGATTAACGCTTGGCAGAATGGTTTTTCAAATAGCAAATAACTTAATAGCGTGGAACCATCGCGTCCCATTGCACCAATAGCACGGTAAGCTAAACGCATAGTGAGTGGCAGAGTATGTGCATACTGTTCTGCAATCTTATTGATTTCCTCGCTCGGAGAAATTACCATTGACTTTATTGGGCGTAGCTGCATGCTGCTATTTTCTAGTGTTCCCCTAGGGATTAATTGGATAATTTCGTTGATACGTTGCAGGCGCTCTAAGTCGACATCTAGACTATCAAGAAAAATGCTGTTCATGACATGCCCGGCAATCTGAGCCATTGGTGGGTAACCAACTATCTTAACGCGATCAGGTTGCGCATTTTTTGTATCGTGTACGCCTATCACAAGTATTCGTTCTGCACCCAGATGTAGCGCCGGGCTGATGGGGGCAAGCTGACGCATGGAGCCATCGCCAAAATATTCACGATTTATTTTCATTGCAGGAAAAAGAAAAGGAATGGCGGAAGATGCTGCTAGGTGTTCAACGCCAATATTCGTTGAGATGCCGATTCGGCGTTTTCTGCCCCAAGGTGTTATGTTTTCCGCGCCTTGATAAAATGTGACTGACTGGCCAGAAGTATAGCCCCACGCAGTAATACCTAAAGCATGTAAAGCACCCGACTTAATACTCTTCTGAATACCGCGAAAAGGCAATCTATGCCCAAGTAATTTTGTTAGTGGTGAATCATCCAGTAGAGAAATTGCACTATGCCTATTCAATAACAACGAAGCTAGTACACGTACGCTATTATACAACATGCCAATGGGATCTGAGCGATAAACCTGATTGACATGAAAATTCTCCCACACCTCCACCAATTGTCGCACTCCCTCGTGGAAATTTCTAGCTGAAACTGCGAGACTTGTCGCATTTATTGCGCCGGCAGAGGTACCACAAATCACGGGAAATGGGTTGCGCACGCCTTTCGGCAACATTGCAGAAACCGCACGTAGCACGCCGACCTGATAGGCGGCGCGGGCACCCCCACCAGTAAGAATAAGACCGACTTTAGGCAACAATGGGAGATGTCTTAATCTCATTCGCCGGGGGTCAATTCTGCTTTTACCTTTTCTAGTGCATCGCGCAAGGTATCCTCAGAGAGGATATTCAGGCAGTTGGATAGCATCTCAGCTGCTTCGTAAGTTCCTTCCGGCAACTTGTTACAGTCCAGATTGGCGATGAACACTGCTGCTGCACCGGTCGTTTTGAGCAAGTTCTGACGTTCGTTCATAAGTATTTCAATTTCGGCGTGTAACATGGAGGTTTCTTGTTTTTTCAGTGTATGACGCATTGTCTCATTCCCAGTATGCTGGTGTAGTAGATCAGAAATATGCAATATACCAGAATCAGTGTACACATAAAGTTCAAGCTAACGGTCATTTGTTCTCCAATTCATTATCCTGATATTATTAAACCATGGGCGCTTGCAAACCTTAGGTAGCCATGAAAGACAATTTTTTTACCGACCATTTCTAGAAATAGCACCTTATGCTAGTGACCCATTGTCACTCGATAGTTCGCTTACAATGTATTGGGATCTGTCTGGTGAAAATGAAGGCATGTTAGTAGTATTTCTCCATGGTGGGTAGATGCTGGATCGTCATTTGCTCATCGTCGATAACTTGTACTACGCATAGCGCAGCGCACTGCATAATAGTCTACAATGCTGGTCATTTATCACGGGATTTGGGGATTCTGGGATACGGATGGGACTGGTAAGAGCAACTGAGAAATTTATGTGTATTGGATTAATTCTTTCTTATTTATTTTTTACCATGTCTTCCGGCCTTATCCATGCATCGAATTGTTCTGCCGTGACATGACCTGATGCAATCGCTGCTTCTTTTAAAGTTGTGCTTTCTCGGTATGCTTTTTTGGCAATTTCCGCTGCTTTGTCGTAGCCGATGTAGGGATTGAGCGCTGTTACCAGCATTAGTGAATTGTTCATTAACTTGTTAATATGCTCAACATTAGCTGTAATCCCTGATGCACAATTGTCATTAAAACTCATTGCGCCATCTGAGAGTAGGCGGACACTTTGTAGGAAATTGTGGATTATGAGTGGTCTCATCACGTTGAGCTCAAAATTTCCCATCGCTCCGCCCATATTGATAGCTACATCGTTACCTATTACTTGGCAGCAGAGCATGATCATCGCCTCTGATTGAGTGGGATTGACCTTGCCCGGCATTATGGAACTACCCGGCTCGTTCTCCGGAATTCTCAGTTCACCGATACCGCAGCGAGGTCCAGAAGCGAGCCAGCGAATGTCATTTGCAATTTTTATCAAAGATACCGCAAGGGTTTTCAGTGCACCATGTGCATTGACTAGCGCATCATTTGTAGCCAATGCTTCAAATTTATTAGGTGAGGTGGTAAACGGCAGGCCAGTTAACTTTGCCAATTCTGCTGCCGTCCGTGCGGAAAATTCAATATGAGTATTTAGACCGGTACCTACAGCTGTGCCGCCTAGTGCCAGCTCACACATATGTGGGAGAGATGACTCTAGGTGATTCATCCCATGGTCAAGTTGCGAAACATAGCCAGAGAATTCCTGTCCCAGAGTAAGTGGCGTCGCATCTTGCAAATGGGTGCGCCCGATTTTGATAACGCTAGAGAATTCTTTTACCTTGATAGTAAGAGTTTGGCGTAACGCACGAATAGCAGGTTTCAGTTGATGATCAATAGTTTGCATTGCTGCCACATGCATTGCTGTTGGAAATACGTCGTTAGACGATTGTCCCCTGTTTACGTCATCGTTGGGGTGGATCTTGCGCGCCATGCCGCGCTCACCACCGAGTAGTTCGGAGGCACGGTTTGCTAGTACCTCATTCATATTCATGTTTGTTTGCGTGCCAGATCCGGTCTGCCATACTACCAATGGGAACTCGGTTTCATGGAGGCCCTCGATTACTTCATCAGCGGCTTGGATTATGGCAGTAGTACTAGCCGTATTGAGCAAGCCCAAATCGTGGTTTACTTTTGCAGTAACACGTTTTACCAAGGCAAGCGCATGTAGTAGAGCGAATGGCATGCGCTCGTTCGAGATTTTGAAGTTTTGTAGAGAACGTTGTGTTTGTGCTCCCCACAGTGCTGTGGCAGGCACTTTCACCATGCCCATACTGTCTTGTTCTTCGCGGTAGCCCATGAAAATTTCAAGAAAAAAAATGAGGCTGATCACGGATTGGTGCCACTTGGCACCTACCGATAAAGTCCATCTGAGCTACAGATTAGTCTCAGTACTTGTTGAAGGTAAGCAGTTCCAAGCCGAATCCACTGCGTAGAGAATAGGGAATCTTGGAATAGGGAATCTTGGTTCATAGTTTGCCAAGAAACCATTCTGATATCTTCCAGTTTTTGCCATTGTAGCTTTTGTCAGCAGATCTGGTTCTGGGTTTACATTCAAGATTCTTTCAAAAGTACGTTGTACTTCAAGCAAATTGTGCCGGACCAATAATAATTTAATCAATCTTCAAGATGGGGCGATTCTTCACCAGGCTCTCCTGTCTCATGATCGATCCAGCCAGATACGCCGATCTCTTCTTCTGCTTGCTCTAGGGTTTCACCAGGTTCGAAATCTGATTCAGCGTTGTATTCCATGTCTTGAATGGTCTCAAGTAGAGTGGTAAAGGGACCAAATACCTTGTTGCTTGCATTTACATCATGCCAGTAGAAACCATCAGGGCGCTCTAAAATCCGTGTATTGTCGTAATCGCGTGATGCTATTGGAATTGTGGTAGTCAAAATTACCTCGTTACCGTTTCTTAAAGTGTGCTTTAAATGTGAATTTAATCCCATATTACTCTGCTTACCAAGTTTTACTAGCGTAAATTACAGAAGGCGAATGATTTATCCACACTATATTGTCAACCAGGCCAAACATCAGAAATTTGATTTATATCGAGCCCTCTGATCTGCGCTCTGCCAGAACGTAATTACTCTGATGTCTACTCAAATTGTAAGTCGTTTATTTTAGGCAATCAAGCGCAAAAAGGTATATCTGTTTTTCTACCGTCCATAAAATGTGAATACGGAAACTATTAGAATCAGGATCAACATCGATATGATTAAAGAATTCAGGTATGGTTCTAGCAGATTTACAGTAGCGTCTAGACCACTTATTCCTGAGCCTCACGTTCGATTTCCTCGATACCCACATGACGTACATCTTTGCCCTTGACCAAGTAGATCACATATTCAGACATGTTCTTTGCGTGATCACCGATGCGCTCAATGGCTTTTGCTGCAAACAGAATTTCTATCGAAGAAGAAATATTGCGTGGATCTTCCATCATGAAAGTGATAAGCTGGCGAATTATGGAACGGAACTCTTCGTCTACTAGTTCGTCTTGACGGGCAACCCAAACTGCTTCTGCTAAATCAAGACGGGCGAAAGCATCCAGAGATCTTCGCAGCATTTCCATTGCGATATTCGCGACATGTCTAATCTCGACAAAACGTGGCTTATGTATTCGGCCATCGGCATATATTAGCTTCGCCATACGTGCAATCTTTGCCGCCTCATCTCCCATACGCTCAAGATCGGTAATAATCTTAATTACCATTATGATCATGCGTAAATCACTAGCAGTGGGTTGCCGGCGTGCAATGATCTGGCTGCAAATTTCATCAATCGATACTTCCATATCATTAACACGGTGATCATCAGCCACAACCTGCTCAATCAAAGCTTTATCAGCAGTGGTAAGTGCCTTAACTGCATGCTCGATCTGCTCTTCAACCAATCCGCCCATTTGCAGTACACTCATCCGCAACGACTCAAGATCGGCATCAAATTGTTTGGATATGTGTTTTCTATTGACCATTTCAAACCTTTAAATTTCTCTGAAAAAATTATATTTATAATATCTGTAGATTATGACAATTTTGTTATTGCTCGAGTTAGATATCCATCGTATGAATACCTTTGTCGGTGCCCAGTAGCAACACGTTGGCACCACGCCTTGCGAACAGACCATTTGTTACAATCCCAGTTATTTGGTTGAGGTTTGTCTCTAGCTCGACCGGATTCAGAATTTGCAGACCATGTATATCTAGAATCACGTTTCCATTATCAGTAATAAATCCTTGACGCAGAACAGGATGTCCACCTAGCTGTACTATTGCACGTGCAACATAACTGCTCGCCATCGGGATAACTTCCACTGGTATCGGGAATGTGCCAAGTACCTTAACTAGTTTACTCTGGTCAGTAACACAAACGAATTTTTTTGCTGTTGCAGCAACGATTTTCTCTCGTGTTAAAGCCCCTCCTCCGCCCTTTATCATGTGCAAGTGCTCGGTAATTTCATCCGCCCCGTCAATATACACAGGTAGCTCATCGATGCTATTCAGATCCAGTACTTCAATGTGGTGGCCTCTGAGTCGCTGTGCTGTGTTCTCAGAACTTGCTACCGCACCTTTAATTTTATGCTTAATCTTGGCCAGTTCGTCTATAAAATAATTTGCAGTGGAGCCAGTTCCTACGCCTACAATACTACCAATGGGAACATGTTGGATGGCGGCCTGCGCAACCGCCCGTTTTTGTTCATCCTGTGTCTGAGTCATAGTGTTTTCGTTCATAAATAATATGTATTAGTCATTAGAATAGCTTTATCTGCAGACTTTAACAATTAACCCGTATACTAAGTACGCTTCCTAGCATGATAAAATTCTTCACAGTTTATGATTCTTTAAATTTACGCATAAATGAAAAACGATTATCTAGAAAGAATTCTGACTGCCCAAGTTTATGATGTAGCGATAGAAAGTCCATTAGAATTTGCACCCAGCTTGTCTGAGCGCATGAACAATCGGCTGCTACTGAAGCGTGAGGACATGCAGCAGGTGTTTTCATTTAAGCTGCGTGGAGCCTATAACAAAATGATCAAGCTTTCTCCCGAGATACTTAAACGTGGTGTGGTGACGGCTTCTGCGGGCAATCATGCGCAGGGAGTTGCATTAGTGGCACAGCGGCTAAATTGTCGAGCGACAATCGTAATGCCTATCACCACGCCACAAATTAAGATGCAAGCAGTCGAAGCTTATGGTGCAACCGTGCTTCTTCATGGGGACTCCTATGATGAGGCCTATGCTCATGCAATGAAACTTTCAACGCAGAAGCGAACAACCTTCGTTCATCCATATGATGATCCAGACGTTATTGCCGGGCAGGGCACTATAGGTATGGAAATCTTACGTCAGCACACTGGGCCTATCCATGCTGTATTTGTGCCAGTAGGTGGCGGTGGACTTATTTCCGGTATCGCTTCTTATATAAAAAGATTGTATTCGGAAATAAAGATCATTGGGGTAGAGCCTGTTGATTCGGATGCCATGTATCGGTCACTACAACAAGGGCGTCGCGTCAAACTTGCTCAAGTTGGGCTATTCGCTGATGGTGTAGCGATTAAGCAAGTGGGTAAAGAAACCTTTCGCTTGTGTCGAGAATTAGTAGATGAAATCGTACTGGTTGACACCGATGCCATCTGTGCTGCAATTAAGGATGTATTTGAAGACACCCGTGTCATCTTGGAGCCCGCAGGGGCACTTTCCATTGCTGGTGCTAAGGTATACGCCAATCGAGAGAAAGTTCGCAATAAAACTTTTGTGGCGGTTTCTTCTGGTGCCAACATGAATTTCGATCGCCTGCGACATGTTTCTGAACGAGCAGAATTAGGTGAGCAGCGTGAAGCGGTGATGTCTGTGACTATCCCCGAGAAACCCGGTAGCTTCAGGAAGTTTTGTGCCATGCTAGGAACGAAAAGCATTACCGAATTTAACTACCGCTACGCTGATCCGAAAGAAGCGCATGTATTTGTCGGTGTATCAGTACGCAACCGTAATGAGGCAGAAAAGTTAATCAAGAGTCTAGAAAAAAGTGGCTTACGTACTGAGGATTTTAGCGATAATGAAATGGCAAAGCTACATGTACGCCATCTGGTTGGGGGACGTGCCGGCGGAGTAAAAAATGAAATTCTTTATCGCTTTGAGTTTCCTGATCGTCCCGGTGCTCTGATGAAATTTCTAAATAGTATGAGCCATCACTGGAACATCAGCTTATTTCACTACCGCAATCATGGTACTGATTACGGTCGTGTACTAGTCGGTATGGATGTGCCGCGTGGAGAGCAGGCTGATTTCAAAGCGTTCCTCGATCAGCTTGGCTACCGTTATTGGGATGAGAGTAAGAATCCAGCGTATAAGTTGTTCCTCGGGTAGAGACCAAATTGAATTCTCATATGCGCTTATCGAATCTTAAAATTTTAGGTATTTTTAACTCTGACACTGCACCCATTTTTATCATAATTAGCATCATTGATTTGTGTTGCTGTGGGTGTTTTTGTGGGTACAATTTTTTCAGAAAGTAACGTTCCAATCGAGAGTCCAAGCGTTAGGTCGCTTATATGGCCGAACTTATGTAAACGTAATTGACCAGCTTTATCGATCAGAATGAGGGTTGGGGTTCCCTGCATTTGATATGCGCGCATAGTTAACGGTAGTTTTTGTTGCTGATCATCGTATTTATCGATACCGATCGGAAAGTGAAGTCGATATTCGCGAACAAATACTTCAAGTGCGTCACGACCCATCACAGAATGATGTTCAAAGACGGTATGTAGACCGATCACTGCAACTTCTTTTGGGTCAAATTCATCGTATATCCTTTGTGTCTGCGGAATACCGACTTGTACGCAACCCGGACAGAGCATTTGGAAAGAATGGAGCACGATTACTTTGCCGCGTAATGAAGCAAGTGTGATTGATTGCGGCGTGTTGAGCCAACCTGAAGTTTGTAACTCCGGAGCTAAGTCTTCATAACCAGAAGTTTTTGCTTCTAACATTCTTGGTCCCAATGATGAGCTTCTGGCAGTAATGGTAGTCAGACCTGCTTTCTTCGTCAAGGAAGGATTTTCCCAAGTAAGAAAAGAAAGAAACCATTCCTAATTTCAGTACAAAGTCGGTCCGATCTTATGGTATCAGAGAGGGGCGAATCAGTTAATGATGTCTTAGAATGGGTTTAAGAACAATAAGTATGCAATCTATGCAGGCGTTCTAAGTCTATAATCTAACACCCTGCTAGAGTACAATTTTATTTCGCAATAGAAACGATTACGGTATACACAATCTTGACCATACTGATTCTTACTCGCCCCGATGATTGGCATTTGCATCTGCGCGATGGCAAGCAAATGTGCGCAGTACTGCCTGATACTGTGCGGCGTTTTGCCCGAGCCATCATAATGCCCAATCTCAACCCACCAGTAGTGACAACTGAAATAGCGTTGGCGTATTGTGAACGTATTCTTGCTGCTCTGCCAGTAAATATGCGAATGCGCTTCGAGCCATTGATGACGCTATATCTTACTGACAATACCAAAATTTCTGAAATTGCTAAAGCCAAGGCAAGCGGCATAATACACGGTATGAAATTTTATCCTGCCTGTGCTAGTACTTATTCTGATACAGGAGTTACCGATATAGCTAAGTGTTTTGCCATACTCGAAACTATGGAGCAGGAGAGTATGCCGTTGCTAGTGCATGGTGAAGTAAATGATACCGAGGTAGACGTTTTCGATAAAGAAAAGATTTTTATTGATAGAGTGTTAATACCAATAACACAACGTTTTCCAAGATTGAGAGTGGTATTTGAACACATTACTACCAAAGAAGCAGTGGAATTTGTTAAAGCAACATCAGGTAATATTGGCGCAACCATTACCGCCCATCACCTGCTCCTCAACCGCAATGCTATGTTTCAGGGTGGGATTCATCCACATCACTATTGTCTCCCGGTACTGAAGCGTGAAATTCATCATCTTGCCCTGATCGAAGCTGCTATCAGCGGAAATCCTAAGTTTTTTCTCGGAACCGACAGCGCCCCCCATTCTAAAGACGCAAAGGAATCTGATTGTGGTTGCGCAGGTATCTACACTTCTCATGCAGCTATTGAACTTTATGCAGAAGTATTCGAGCAGGCGGGTGCCCTGGGAAAATTAGAAGCCTTTGCTAGTTGCTTCGGTGCAGATTTCTACCGATTACCGCGCAATAAAGACAGTATTACACTGATAAGAGAGAACTGGGACGTGCCCATGGAACTAGAATTTGCGGGGAGAGCGTTGGTTCCATTACGAGCCGGGGGAAGCATGATTTGGAAAATACTTGACTGATTAGCTATTTCTCATCGTTTTGCAAGATATATATATGAATGATGAAGAATAGGATTAGAAACTCTACTTGGATTCTTCTTTAGTATTTTCCTCCTTAGCGGTTGGGTTTTGTACCGCGTGGTTCTTTCCTTTCATTTTGTGTCCACTAAACTCCAGGTTTTTCTGTTGCCACATCCAGGAACTTGATAGCATAGAAATTATAGCTAATAATAAACTCAGGCAGAATATACTTATTATTTTTATCATACTTCCCTATATGTGTGCCTGGAGGGGAACATTCGGTAAAGGCCTGCACTAGGGTTAATGCTCTTCATGGAGGAGGCTCTTCTCTTGACAACAAAGTGAACAGAAGAGTTATCCGAAGAAGACGGGGCCATGGTTGTCGCAATGGCCATTGTGTTGGTGATGTAAGTGGTCATCCATCCACGAGGTAATCGACATGATCTCCGTGTGGGACTGCTTCATGACCGCATACAGAGCCATGTATGTGATCAGTCTGTGGCGGTCATTGCAAGCGTGACCGCTTGCACATGTAGCAGGATTGGCGGCAGCCACCGCTAAAAAATGTTCTTCGATTACCCTATTCTTACCTTGATGATGTAAATGACCATCGTGTAGGTAATCAACATGATCTTCGTGACGAATTGCTGTGCGCCCTCATTTGATACCATGCACATAGCCGTGGTTCAAGTGTGTGATCCATAATTTTCTCCTAGTCATTCTTGAAAAAAACTTGAATTGCAAGTACTCGTTCTATGGGTAGTGATTCCTAATAAGTTTACGTACCATGACATAATCTAGAACCTTAGTTTCAAATTCTTAATCTGATTCTAATATATACATGGATGGTTAATTTCATAGATACACCATATGCATGCTACAAATAATCGAGTGGTTTTTCAAATGATAAAGCATATTTTTTCAAACTTAAGCTATAAACTACTTGGGTTATTGGCTCAAGGTTTTTTTGCCGATCGATATAAAGGCATCACTCTTGGCACATTCAGTCTGAGGTCTCGAATACGTGATGAACTAGACGGGTGGGTACTGAGGAACTCTGGTGGGCTACTCATGGCAGCTTCACCCATTTTTCTCCACAGGTTCACAGCTGCATTTGGATTGTATCCAGCACGCGCCATCAGCTCAAGGCCAATTAAATCTGCTTCTCTTTCATGGGTACGGCTATGCGGTAAACCAAAAGTCACATTTGCGACCATACCCACGAGGCTAGTACTCTCTCCGCTTAGTCCCAGCGCAGCAGCGCCCACTCCCACAATAGTTTGCTCAGCCATCTGTTCTGACATGCGCTCACGTGCGTGTTCACGAAGCGCATGGGCGATCTCGTGACCCATAACTGCAGCAAGCTCATCATCACTTAGATTTAGCTTCTGTATAATTCCGGAGTAGACCATGATTTTTCCACCTGGCATGCAGTAGGCATTGAGTTGATCGTTATTTTGAACGTTTACTTCCCAGGCCCAGCTAAGCGCATCCGGACGGAAAACCACCGTGTGCGGAATTAGTCGATTTGCGATCGATTTGATCCGAACATACTGTTTTTTATCTTTGTTCAGCACACCCTGTTGCTGTGCTTTAGCTATCTCCTCTCGGTAGGCAGTCGCTGCAGAGGCTTGCACTTGCCTTTCTGACAGGCCACTGAACATCCACTGCGTTCGATTCACGCCCACCCTACCGCTACTAGTCGTATTGACTGTTTGACAGGCAGTCAATGTAGCAACCATCAACAAGATCAAAAGTTTTTTCAACATTTCAATCCCCATAAAATTATAAGTTCCTGTAATTTTCCTGAAATTCATGCCCGGATCTTGTTGCTGCCTGTATTCTATCTTGGCAACGGTTTACCTCTGCTGGTTAAACTCAGGAACTACGGCATACCTGAAGCCCTGTTAGGACATCTTTTCATGTAGAGATTTAAAGGGGCTAAAGTAAATATTTTTTTCAGAAGTAATATATTGAGCCTGAAAACCTGAAAAGATATGTGTCAACTTCTTTGTTCTTGCAAGTGATCAGTTATGTGCGATAAACCTAAAAGCCCTATTATGAACATAGACGAGTTTGCATTCCTCGATGCATTTGGTGTCATGAATTCTTCTGCTCTTAATAATAACCCATTTGGCCTTTCTTAAAAATGCGATCTTCGTCGGGAATGAGGCTAGATGATCTATTTGCAAAGAACTGAATAGACATTCTTCCTTCAATGACAACGGTTATATCATCACCTGGGTGTGAATGTGGGGGTTCCTTTACACCTACTTTCCATTTCTCCAGCTTTACTTCCACTCCGACCGGGTCGGTTGGGAATGTAGTTCTTAGGGTGAATCCATTTAGAGTATCAGGAACAGAGATGTAATTATCCCAAACAACACTGATTTTAGAGGTGACCTCATTGTTCTTACCAACGTTGTTTTCAAACATAAGCGAACCTTCTATTTTTGGCTAATTTAGTTATTAGTAGCAAAAAGGGATCTGAGTATAACGGTTTCACAGAGTGATATCTTTACAAATTGTAAATAGTTGTTTAGTAGTAAATACTTATACCAGAATATAATATTTTAATTGTTCAGCTGGCACCGACTAAAACGTAGAGTAGATTAACTTCTACACTATGAGGTACGGCGATGCAGAGATAGTAATCTTAATGTGCTACATTTATGTTGCGGAGTAAAATCAAGTTGGGAACAAGTGATTCTACTTAATATCTAGGAGTACGGGCAGGACAACATGAAAGCAATTTTATGCAAACAATGGGGGCCTCCTGGAAACCTCGTAGTAGAAAATGTTCCCACACTTAAGGCTGACAAAGCACATGTAATTGTTAATGTAAAAGCTTGTGGTGTCAATTTTCCAGATACCTTAATTATTCAAGGCAAGTATCAATATAAGCCGGACTTGCCATTCTCACCTGGAGCTGAAATTGCAGGGATAATTAAGGAACTGGGCCAAGGTGTCAGTGGTGTTGGAGTCGGAGACCGTGTTTTTGCCTTTATCGGATGGGGTGGTTTTGCCGAAGAGGTGTTAGTACCAGTAGAGAAGATTATTCATATGCCTGAGGGAATGGAGTTTAAAACCGCTTCAGCTTTTGTTATGACATATGGAACCTCCTATTACGCACTTAAACATAGAGCCCAACTTAAGTCTGGAGAGACGCTACTAGTACTAGGTGCCGCAGGAGGGGTAGGGCTTGCAGCGGTAGAACTTGGAAAAATAATGGGAGCACGTGTTATTGCTTCAGCTTCATCTGATGACAAGTTAGCGGTGTGCAAAGAATATGGTGCAGATGAATTAATTAATTACTCCACTCAGAATTTTCGTTCGATCATTAGTAAAATTACAAATGGCCAGGGAGTGGACGTTGTCTGTGACCCTGTCGGTGGTAGTCTCTCTGAGCAGGCATTGCGTTCGACAGGCTGGAAAGGACGATTCTTAGTAATGGGCTTTGCGAGCGGCGAAATTTCCAAGATTCCACTAAATCTTCCGCTGCTCAAGGGTAGCTCTATTGTTGGAGTATTCTGGAGTGATTTCATTCAACGAGAAAAAGAAGCCTACGCTTACATACTGCAAGAGTTGACCACATGGGTTGTGCAAGGCAAGCTAAAACCGCTGGTCTCGAGAATTTATCCCTTAGAGCAGGCAGCTCTAGCTCTCAATGACTTAGTGCGACGCAGAGTGAAGGGAAAAATTGTGCTGGTACCATAAGGAATATTGGAAAAACAAACTTTCTCCATTCAGCACAAAGATATTAATATCGGCTTACAATCGGGCTATAAGGCATTTGTCTTTTAACCAATCGTATACTACGAAACCATCCTCCTGCCAAAACTGGTTTACCCGCTTCCAGTTTGAATTCAGGGACTTCAACCAGAACCTTCTCAAATATCACGTCTAGTCGCGTGACGATATGTCTAGCAAGTAGATTCAATGTTCGCCTTATCCACGCAGTTTCACCTGGTTTGAGAAACTTGTCTAGTATCAGTACGCTTCCTTCCGGTTTCACTACGCGTGCGACTTCTTGTAAACGCTATAGGGTTAGGCACTATCGCAAGAATTAGATGTAGTACAACATGGTCGAAGCACTCCTGAGCAAACGGCAGGGGTATGCAATCTCCCTGAACAAGTTTCAGGCGAAGATTTCCAATACGGAGTTTTGCACGGCTTAACATGGCAGTTGCAAGGTCCAGACCGATATAGTAGTGACATAGGGAAAGGTGAGGGAGATCCAGCCCAGTACCAATGCCATCAATCAGAATATTAAGATTTCCCTTATTCGGTATTTGCCTGAGACTTGCCGCGCGTACACTTGTACCTGCCGTTGCGAGCAAGATGTCGTAAAGTGGAGCAATATAACAGTGTAAGTATGGCGCAAGGACATAAAGTGTCCTATTTACGATTTTGTTTACCAGATAAAACTGTTATGTCCTGTTTTCTATTAGCCCAAACAAGCATCCACACTCCGGCGACGATCATTGGCAGCGAGAGCCATTGGCCCATGCTGACACCCAGCGTCAGTATGCCCATGAAGCCATCTTCAGGTTCTCGGAAAAATTCGGCGACTGAACGGAATATGCCATAGCCGATTAGGAACATACCCGAGACAGAGCCTACTGGTTTTGGCTTAGCTGAATAAATCCATAGCAACACAAAAAATGCTACCCCTTCAAGTGCAAATTCATAAAGTTGGGAAGGGTGGCGAGGGAGTGTGTCCACGTTGGGAAATACCATCCCCCAGGACACGTCGGTGGGTCGCCCCCATAATTCAGCGTTGATGAAATTGCCGATGCGACCTGCGCCTAGCCCTAGCGGTACTAGCGGCGCAATGAAATCTGTGACGGTCAGCCACTGCAATTTATACTTATGTGCCATTAGTGCCATCGCAGCTATTACACCTAGAAAACCGCCGTGGAATGACATGCCACCTTTCCACACTGCAAAAATTTCTAGCGGCTGTTGTAAATAGTAACCGAACTGATAAAACAGCACGTGACCTAGGCGACCGCCAAGTATTACCCCGAGCATGCCATAAAACAGAAGATCGTCAAGGATGACGTTGTTGAGAGTCGCTTGCGGATTGCGTTTGATATGATACCGTCCCAGTAGTATAAACAGTGCAAATCCGAGCAGATACATCAGTCCGTACCAACGAATGGATAGAGGTCCAAGATAAATGGCAACAGGATCAAACTGTGGGTGAACGAACATAGGTCTCAGCTTCATTTGCTGTAAAATGTAAATTATACGGCAAGCGTGTTTTCCATAAAGCTAGACACGAAGGAGAGAGCATATACAGTCAAGAATTTCTAATATTTTCCAGGAGTAACCATGCCAGACAACAAACGTAGCCAAGCCATTACCCAAGGTGCGCAGCGTTCTCCCAATCGTGCCATGCTAAGAGCAGTAGGTTTCGGCGACAAAGATTTTAACAAGCCCATAGTAGGTGTGGCTAACGGCTTTTCTACTATCACGCCCTGCAATATGGGACTAAACGAGCTGGCAACAGCTGCTGAAAATGCATTGAGGCAAGCTGGTGCGATGCCACAAATCTTCGGCACTATCACCGTATCTGATGGTATCTCTATGGGAACAGAGGGCATGAAGTATTCACTGGTATCGCGCGAAGTAATTGCAGACTCGATTGAAACTGCAGTACAAGCAGAGAGCATGGATGGTGTGATCACTGTTGGTGGTTGTGACAAGAACATGCCAGGTGCGATGATTGCTATCGCACGGATGAACATTCCATCCATTTTTGTTTACGGAGGAACCATCAAACCTGGTCACTATAAAGGGCGGGACCTAACCATTGTTAGTGCTTTTGAAGCGGTAGGACAGTACATTGCACACAATATAGACGAAAAAGAATTGCTTGAAGTGGAACGTCATGCCTGTCCCGGCGCGGGCTCCTGTGGAGGCATGTTTACTGCTAACACCATGTCTTCTGCGTTTGAAGCGATGGGAATGAGCCTGCCTTACTCTTCAACTATGGCGGCGACGGATGAGGAAAAGCGTGTGAGTGCTATCCGCTCTGCGGAAGTGTTAGTGAACGCGATCAAATATCAAATTTTGCCACGCGATATCATTACCAGAAAATCTATCGAAAATGTTATTGCCGTTATTATGGCTGTGGGAGGCTCGACAAATGCAGTACTGCATTTTCTTGCAATTGCCCATGCGGCCGAGGTGGAACTTGCAATCGACGATTTTGAGCGCATACGCGGTAAGGTACCTGTGTTGTGTGATTTAAAACCTTCTGGACGTTATGTCGCAACCGACTTGCATACTGCGGGTGGTATCCCCCAAGTAATGAAAATGCTGCTTGCACATGGTCTGCTACATGGCGACTGCCTGACTATTAGCGGCCAGACTGTTACTGAAGTATTGCAGAATATTCCCGAAACTCCTCGCAAGAATCAGGATGTTATACGGCAATGGGATAACCCCATATATGAGCAGGGACACCTCGCTATACTTAAAGGCAATCTTTCTACCGAGGGCTGCGTAGCCAAAATCACTGGAGTAAAAAATCCGAAAATTATCGGCCCGGCAAAAATATTTGAATCGGAAGAAAGCTGCATGGCTGCCATAGTGGCACGCAAAATCCAGCCTGGAGACGTGGTGGTAATACGCTATGAAGGTCCCAAGGGGGGGCCAGGCATGCGTGAAATGCTCTCACCTACTTCTGCTCTTATTGGTGTGGGGTTAGGAGATTCCGTGGGGCTTATTACCGACGGGCGTTTTTCAGGTGGTACCTACGGCATGGTAGTTGGCCACGTTGCGCCCGAAGCTTTTGTCGGCGGGGTTATCGCGTTAGTACATGAGGGAGATTTAATCACCATAGATGCAGAGAACAGATTGCTGCAACTAAATGTTTCTGAGGAAGAAATTTCTAGACGCCGTGCTAAATGGCAACCACCCAAGCCGCGCTATATGCGAGGGGTACTGGCAAAATACGCAAAACTGGTTTCCACTGCCAGTGAAGGCGCAACAACAGACTAATCATAGCTTACAAGGCTTTAAATTATGCCCAATCATCTCGCCAACGAAACGAGTCCTTACCTTCTACAACATGCTTACAACCCTGTAGATTGGTATCCCTGGTGTGAGGAAGCGTTAGCGTTGGCCCGCATAGAGAACAGGCCCATACTTCTTTCTATCGGCTATTCTGCTTGTCACTGGTGCCATGTCATGGCACATGAATCTTTTGAAGATGCAGAGGTTGCCGCAGAGATGAATCAATACTTTGTCAACATTAAGGTTGACCGAGAAGAACGCCCCGATCTTGATCAGATTTATCAGACGGCTCATTACATGCTAACCCAACGTAACGGTGGTTGGCCGCTCACTTTGTTTTTAACTCCTGACCAAAAACCATTTTTTGGCGGCACTTATTTTCCTAAAATTCCACGCCATGGTCTTCCAAGTTTTCTTGATTTGCTGCCTCGCGTTGCCAAGGCCTACCATGCTCGTAGCATAGAAATAGAACAGCAGAGCGCCTCGATGTTGAAATCATTTGCAAAAATGCTTCCGTCCAAAAATCCACTTGTGTCCAAATTTTCAGAACAACCCCTGAACAAAGCACTTATTGAGTTAAAGGAAAGGTTTGATTCTGTATATGGGGGTTTTGGGAATGCACCAAAATTTCCTCATTCGACAGAACTGGAATTTTGTTTGCGTCGTTACATAGCTACAAATGATAAGCAAGTTCTTCGAATGGCGTCACACACACTTGAAAAGATGGCAAGAGGAGGTATCTATGATCAGCTCGGCGGCGGTTTTTGCCGTTACAGTACCGATCAGTACTGGAGTATTCCACACTTCGAAAAAATGCTTTATGACAACGGGCCGCTACTGCGAATTTACGCTGATGCCTGGCTTATCACCGGCAATCATTTGTTCAAGAAAATTACGGAGGAAACCGCAAAATGGGTATTACGTGAAATGCAATCATCGGAAGACTCAGGGGGTGGTTACTATTCGACAATAGACGCAGATTCAGAGCATGAGGAGGGAAAGTTTTATGTATGGGATCGCGATCTGTTAATGAATGTTTTGTCCCCAGAAGAATATGCTGTAGTTGCACCCTACTACGGTCTTTTGCGGTCTCCCAATTTTGAGAACAAGCATTGGAACCTGGAAATCATTCAACGGCTTGCAGACGTTGCGAAGGCTGTCGGTATCTGTGAGGAGGAAGCACAGAAAAGGCTTGCGTCTGCACGCATAAAACTTTTAATTGAGCGAGAATCACGTGTGCACCCAAGTCGTGACGAAAAAATTCTTACTAGCTGGAACGGACTAATGATCAAAGGCATGGCTCATGCAGGCCGTATTTTCGGATGCAACGAGTGGGTACATTCAGCTGCTCATGCGGTAGATTTCATACGCTCAACCCTGTGGAGAGACGGGCGCCTGTTAGCGACCTATAAAAATGGAAAGGCACATCTCAACGCCTATCTTGACGATTACGCATTCATGTTAGATGGTTTACTGGAACTGCTACAGGCAGAATTTCGGCAATCTGATTTAGATTTTTCCATAGAGCTAGCTGAAGTATTATTGGAGCAGTTTGAAGATAAACAAACAGGTGGCTTTTTTTTCACTAGCCACGATCACGAAAAACTCATACATCGCCCTATGCCAAGCCATGACAATGCTACACCTTCGGGCAATGGGGTGGCTGCATACGCCCTGCAGCGGCTTGGTTACCTAGTTGGCGAACCCCGTTATTTACAAGCAGCGGAAAATGCACTGAATGTGTTTTATCCTACTATGCTACTTCATGCCAGCTCTTATTGCAGCCTATTAATGACGCTGGAGGAAATACTCACTCCGCCGAAAATAGTTATTCTTCGTGGCCAAGAGTTCGCCCTCATGGAATGGCGAGATGTACTACAACATAGTTCACCCTACAACCTTGTGTTTGCTTTGCCAACGGAACTTGTCGGTTTACCACCTAGTTTGAATAAATCTTGCCCAACTGATAAACCTGTCAACGCATGGATCTGCCAAGGCGTTATATGTCAATCGGAAATTTCTGACTTGCAGGAATTGCAACAGACGTGCAAATTTCAGGGTAAAATGTGAACTTCATTATCACTTTACTAGGAGCAAGTAAACATGAAAGCTGTTTGGATAGGAGTAGTTGCAGCATCGGCTCTTTTGCTGATCGGTGTCGTGCAAGCGAATCAAGACTTAGCCAAAAGCAGTGGCTGCATGAATTGCCATACGGTTGACAAGAAATTGGTTGGACCCGGATTCAAGGATATAGCAGCCAAGTACAAGGATGATTCCGGCGCAGTAGCTAGCTTGGCTGAGAAGGTAAAGAAAGGAAGCAAGGGTACTTGGGGTCCGATTCCTATGCCACCAAATGTAGCCGTTAGTGATGCCAATATTAAAGCCTTGGTAAAGTGGATTTTAACATTTAAGTAAACTTAGTGTGCTTCAAAAAAGCCGACGTGTTAATGCGTTGGCTTTTTTTGTTTTCTGCATGCAGGAAAGTAGAACAAAGAATAATTATGCTATGTTGTAAAATTCCATTTTAGTGCCAGAACAAAATCAATTTGAAATTATGGGTTGGTTTTTAACAAATCTAGTGAGTGCTTTCTTGTTACCCCCACTGAACCTTATTGTTTTAGGCGCAGTGGGAGTACTGCTTTTCAAGAGTCGTCCGGTGCTAGGTAAATTTCTTCTGGTTGTTGCACTTACTCTGTTTTACATACTGTCTATTCCATTTGTTGCAGACACTGCGCTACAAACCCTGGAAACTTCAACTACACCTAACCTTGCCAATATCGATGTACAAGCTATCGTAGTACTAGGTAGCGGGACCTATTTCAAGGCCCCAGAATATGGTGGCCATACGGTAAGTCGGTACGGACTGGAACGCATTCGTTATGGAGCACACATGTATCGGAGCATAGGAAAACCATTATTAGTGACGGGAGGTGACCCGTTGGGCATTGGTTCTTCAGAAGCAGAACAGATGAAGTTAGTACTGGAAAACGATTTCCATGTTCCGGTGAAATGGGTGGAGAATGTTTCAAATAATACTCGCGAAAATGCCTACAAAAGTTTTGCTGTCCTAAAAAGAGATAGGATTACCCATATTGCGTTGGTTACTCATGCTTGGCATATGCCAAGGGCGATTAGGGAGTTCGAGCAGGCTGGGTTCGAAGTTACACCTGCTTCTACCGCATATACCACCAGATACAAGACCGATCTGCTAGCATTTATTCCCACTGCTGGAGCATTGCTGAAAAGCAGGCTTTTTTTACATGAAATTATTGGAATCTTTTGGTATTGGTTAATCCCAGCTCCCAATCAACCTTAAAATCTTTGTCCTC
This sequence comes from Betaproteobacteria bacterium, assembly GCA_004356775.1. Lineage (GTDB taxonomy): Bacteria > Pseudomonadota > Gammaproteobacteria > Burkholderiales > Nitrosomonadaceae > BJGV01. The sequence goes on from SMXG01000025.1 coordinate 20,733, forward strand.
TTAAGAGAAATACTGTTTTCAATATAAAATAATGCTTGGAAATCCACGAGCGAAGGATCGTCATGAAAATACGTATTAAATGGAATGATAGAACAAGTTTTCTGGGTGAAACGGAAGGGGGTCATACAGTGTTGATGGATGGTGCACCGGAATCGGGAGGCAGGAATCTTGGGTTGCGTCCAATGGAGTTAGTATTAATGGGAACCGGTGCTTGTACTGCTTCCGATGTGGTGATGATCTTAAAAAAAGGTCGTCAGGATATTAGCGATTGCATGGTGGAAATCGAAGCAGAGCGAGCGACGGAAGACCCTAGAGTATTTATCCGCATCCATTTTCACTTTGTCTTGACTGGAAATAATTTGAAGTCTCAGCAGGTGGATCGAGCAATCAATTTATCTGCAGAAAAATATTGCTCAGCTTCAATCATGCTTGGAAAGACAGCAGAAATGACGCATGATTTTGAGATTGTGAAGAGATAAAATCTTTTTGTTAAATCCAATATGTTGTCTGGGTCATTACTTTCGATCCCAACTTCATTGCTAGCTTAACTGGTTTTGGCAATTCTACGCCACCATGAGACATGGCAGTAGTGGCGTGGCCTCCCTCGTCAATTTGCATTTGTGCAACTATGGCACGACTTTTTTCGTCGTGGTGTGGTAAGCGTTGTAAGTGCCTTGCTAGATGGGCTTCTACTTGGCGTTCTGTTTCAGCAAGAAAACCTAGATTCCATTTGTCGCCAAGCATACCCGCTGCCGCGCCAATGGCGAATGATCCGCTATACCATAGAGGATTCAGTAGGCTCTTACGTCCACCCAACTCTGCAATGCGTCGTTCAGTCCAGGCGAGATGCTCGGTCTCTTCGCATGCAGCCTGAGTTAAGTTTTGTTGTACTTTAGTGTCCCGCGCAGTGAGTGCCTGTCCTTGATATAGTGCTTGTGCACAAATCTCTCCGGTATGATTGATGCGCATCAGAGCTGCGGATCTACTCTTTTCTGCATGGGTAAGTTCTGTTTCTGGAAAATCATTCCCAGGAACCGGGCGTATTGTTTGCGCAGGTGTCAGGAGCGTGCGTAGTGCGCTGTCAAAACAAATGATAAATTTTTCAATGCTCAACATAAAGATTCCTGAATAGGCAACAGAGTTAAGATAGCATATTCATCTGCTGTGCCAATAGCGTTACCGGATGTAGTATTTCGATCTTCGGATTTGTATTTCGCAACGCATTAGAAAAATGCATTGTGCAGCCAACATTTGAAGTAACTAGGAAACGTGTGTCACTATTGTTCAACGCAGTTATTTTATCGTTTAGGAGTGCTTTTGCCATTACCGGTTGATCGAGGAAATATGTTCCAGCAGCACCGCAGCACTGGTCATTACCAGCGAGTGGAGTAACTCGTGCTCCGGGAATACGTGTCAACAATGTGTAGGGATATTTCGAGCTGTGTAATACATTGCGCAAGGTACATGGATCATGCACCATAATTTTATCTTGCAATGGAGCTATCTTTATATTACCCCATCCATCTGTAGTTGCCAGAAACTTGCTGATGTCCACCACCTTGGTGGAGAAATTAGAATGATACTCTACTAGTTGCGCGCCACAACCTGAGGCAGTAGTAATAATTGCGTGCAAATTTAGCCCATCAAACGCTGCTATATTCTGCTGTGCGAGTTGCGCCGCTGTTTTTGTATCACCTCCATGCTGATGCAGCGCGCCGCAGCATGTCTGTAGGGGTGGTACATGTACCGTGTAACCTAGGCGATTGAGCACGTATATCGAAGCATTGAGTGTTGCCACATCTGCAAGCCGTGCAACACATCCGAGAAATAAACCAACTTCGCCACATGGTTTTCCGATTGGAAAATAAATCTTATTCCATGATTTAGCTACATCTGTTTTACTAGAGGAGGTACGAGGCATGGAGATATGAGGTAATAGTCTATTTAATGTGCCAAGTTTTGTTCTTTTTAGCAAGCTTGATTTATTCAACAATTCTTGCAAACCTAGTTTTTGGTAAAAACGTAAGAGTGAACGTAGCGTATCAAAACGTGTAGGTTTAACGATGAGTTCCCTTTCCACTAATAATCGCAGCCAAGACTTTTGAATTGTTGTTTTATCCTTCAATTGGGAAGGTGAAGATGTCGCGATCATGGCGCGTGTCTTGTCTATCAGTTGCCCATAGGCTACATGGTTGGGGCAAACTACCTCACAGGATCGACAAGTGAGACAGCGATCCATGTGCTGGACAAAGCGTGAGTTCATTGGGATGTGTCCACTGGCGACACCGCTCATTAGAGCTATACGTCCACGAGGTGAATCAGCTTCTGACAAGGTTATTCGGTAGGTAGGGCAGTGTGGCAAACACAGACCACAGGAAACGCAGCGACTGGTTTCCGCAAGCAATGAATTAGAAAATGAATCAATAGGTTTTATGATTGTCCCCAATTAAAGAGAAAGGAATGAAACCAAGTTTGGTCAGAGCCATAAGTATATGTAAAGTCTACCCGCAAACAGACTCAAAGTGTATAGGAGCATACGATACAATTTCAAAATAGAGCTTCATGACATAATTTCTTGCGTTCCAAAGATTTCCTGATGGAGATTAATGTAGAAAAGTAAAAGATTTTTTACAGAATAACTAGCGTTATTAAGTCCAGGGTTAATCCGTAAACTAATAAATTTGTACTCAATACAAATGACTATTCTTTAAACTTCTTTGAACATGATGCACCCTTAGGGATTTGTATATATATCCTTGTATGCGCTCCCCATCCGCAAATAAGCACATTTTTTAGTAGGAATATGTCGACATTATATGTAGGGATTGATTTTCTGCACAGTTGCAAAGTTAATTCATGTTCGTATTACTAATTTAAGTCTTCTGCCATTAAGTTTGATGATAATATCTTCATCGAAGCTGGCTAGGCAGTCGCTGCCTCTTTTTCAGTAATGAAAAATTGGGAGAGGAAAGTCCGGGCTCCATAGAGCGGGATGCCGGTTAATAGCCGGCCGCCGTGAGGCGAGGAATAGGGCCACAGAGACGAGCGTATTAAGTTACGGTGAAACGCGGTAACCTCCATCCGGAGCAAGACCAAATAGGCAGACTATGACGTTGCTCGCTGAGTCTGCGGGTAGGTTGCTTGAGCGCACGAGTAACCGTGTGCCTAGAGGAATGACTGTCCACGACAGAACCCGGCTTATCGGCCAGCTTCTTTTATTTTTGAATAAAAACAAGCTTTACAGCTGAATCAGCCACATTGGTTCAGTTGTGGTGCTTATTCAATAAAATCCTGCATTATTTATCTCCTTTAGTTTTTTATTTTCCTTGCTTCCAATCAATGTTTCACGAAGTAGTAAATTACTTTAAATAAGATCCCTATCTCATTTATTTATATAATGTATTCCTACACACAAAGAAGTTTCTTCGAGTTCTCCCTTAAGTCTTTGTCAGATAAACAAAAATTCCGTATTTTCCGCTTGACTTGACTATATTTTTTAATTACAGTGGGCATTAGTGGAGAAAAGTGGGAAAAATTATGGGCTTAAATTGAGTCAAAGGCCCTGAATTTTCTTTAGAAAACAAAGGGGAAATATGTTTCGTGGTGTCACTCAACTTAGTCTTGACAACAAGGGAAGGCTCGCAATACCTACGAAGTATCGCGATAGCCTAATAGCCTATTGTGCAGGCCATCTGGTTGTTACTGTAGACCCAGCTAAGTGTTTGCTGGTTTATCCCCAACCGGCTTGGGAGCCGATAGAACAGAAACTTAATAGTCTTTCCAGTTTCAATCCACAAACCCGTAGTTTGCAACGTCTTCTCGTTGGTAACGCCAGCGATGTAGAGATGGACAGTGCTGGGCGCATTTTGGTGCCGCCTCCTTTGCGTCAGTTCGCAGGCCTGACCAAGAATGTGGTGCTAGTCGGACAGGGCGCGAAACTCGAATTATGGGAAGAGGAAAAATGGAACCAGCAAATTGAAAATTCTCTGGTATTTAAAGACGGCAGCATTCCATCTGAACTTGATGGTTTCTCGCTTTGATGTTGTGACGATGACACTCATATGCATATCTCGGTTTTGCTGCATGAGGCAGTGGATGCGCTGGAAATTAAACCAGACGGAATTTACGTAGACGGTACTTTTGGTTATGGCGGCCACAGCCGCTTGATATTAGAAAGGTTGGGAAAAGATGGCAGGCTGATTGCATTTGACAGGGATCTATCCGCTGTAACTGAGGGACGGACTGTCGAGGATGCCTGTTTTCATATTGTACATAGCAGATTTTCTCGAATACAGCAAGAGCTGCAGAAGTTGGGAGTGAGTCGGGTGGATGGGGTATTGCTAGACTTGGGGGTGTCTTCACCACAACTTGAAGAAGCATCGCGAGGATTCAGTTTCCGCCTAAATGGGCCACTTGATATGCGCATGGATACGAGCCAGGGGCAGACTGCTACAGAATGGATTGCTTCTGTTTCTGAAGATCATTTGAAAGAGGTGATAAAAAACTATGGGGAAGAACGATTTGCTAAACAAATCGCAAGAGCAGTTGTAGCGACAAGATCGCGGCAGCCTATCGTTACCACACTTCAACTTGCCGAGATCGTGGCAACGGCCGTACGCTCACGTAAGCAAAATCATAATCCGGCGACGCGCACTTTTCAGGCCATACGGATTTATCTCAATCAGGAGCTTGATGAGTTGTCGCTGAGCTTGCCTCAATGTGTGGAGCTATTGAACCCACGTGGGCGGCTGGTAATCATTAGCTTTCACTCACTAGAGGACCGGTTAGTTAAGCGTTTTATGCGCGCAGTAGCAAACCCCGACATGTTGCCTCGCAGATTACCAATACGGAACAAAGAAATGCGGTGTCTTAGCAGTCATAAACTACGATTAGTTGGGAAGGCAGTACGTCCTAGAGAAAACGAGGTAGCTGTTAATCCACGGGCTAGAAGTGCAGTGATGCGGGTAGCAGAACGGGTAGAACCCGGTGGTTTTTAGATTCGAGTAAATCTCTGTTGCTTTTAAGAGGAGAGAAGGCGATGAAACAAAGAGCACAAGAAGTATTACTAGTTTTGGTTATCGCTATCATTAGTGTAACAGCCGCGCTTTTTATTGCACAAACTAGTAAATCTTGGTGGTTATAGGGGTTTATGACATGGTTAATAGGAGCTGAAGTGACCAGATTGAACATTCTTCTGACCCTGATCGTCATCGCCTGTGCGTTGAGTGTTGTGACTTCACATCACAAAGTACGCAAGCTTTTTATGGAACTGGAAAAAAAGCAGGAACGAACAAGACAACTGGCAGTAGAGTGGGGGCAGTTGCAGCTTGAACAAAGCACTTGGGCGATGCGCGCACGTGTTGAAAAAATTGCTACCAAGCAGTTGCTTATGAGAGTTCCAGATGTATCACAAATTCAAGTTATCTCATTAACAGGCCCCAACATTTCAATTAGTTCTGTGGATGAGCAAGAATTATGACTCACAATCCAATACCTTATATTGTTTTGCCCGCATGGCGTTCACGCATACTAGGTGTGTTTCTATTGCTGAGTTTTCTCGGATTGGTAGTACGCGCTATCTACTTACAGGGAATGCACAGTGATTTTCTGCAGCAGAAAGGTGAGTTGCGTTATAGCCGTGTGATTGAGATAAGTGCGCATCGCGGAATGATCACGGACCGTCATGGTGAGCCTCTTGCAATCAGTACACCGGTTGAATCGGTGTGGGCGAGTCCGCGTGACATGGATGCAACGCCTGTGCAATTAAAGAAATTGGCAAATTTGATCGGGATGGATGTCGTAGAAGTTCGCAAACGTATCAGTAATCAACAGCGCGATTTTGTTTATCTGAGGCGTCATTTGCCACCGGATATAACGGCTAAAGTGGTCGAACTCGATATTCCAGGTATATATCTTAAGCGTGAATTTCGTCGATATTATCCGACAGGTGAGTTAACGGCTCACATGCTTGGTTTTACCGATATAGACGACAATGGGCAAGAAGGAATCGAATTAGGGTGGCAGGACACTTTGGCTGGCAAGTCTGGCAGTCGTCGTGTCATCAAAGACCGCAAGGGACGTATTGTTGAGGATGTCGAAAGTATCCTTGAACCTAAGCCAGGGCAGGACATAGCTTTATCCATTGATAGCAAAATCCAGTATCTTGCTTATCGAGAATTGAAGCGGGCTATGGAAATTCATAAAGCTAAGGCTGGCGAAATAGTGGTTTTGGATACGCAGACGGGAGAAGTTCTGGCATTAGCCAACCTGCCAACATACAACCCCAACAACCGGATAAAAACAAACAGTGGAAGAGCTCGTAATCGGGTTTTAACCGACGTATTTGAGCCTGGTTCGACTCTGAAGCCGTTCACAATAGCGTCTGCACTGGAAGCAGGTGGGATCAAGCCTGATACGATCTTTCAGACTGCGCCTGGAACTCTGACTATTGGTAAGGCAACGATAAGTGACTCACATAGAGAAGGTTTTCTGACAGTAGCACAGGTAATTCAAAAATCCAGCAATGTTGGTGCTGCGAAAATTGCCTTGACACTACAGCCACAAACGCTATGGGAAACTTTCAGTCGCTCCGGTTTCGGCGCATCTACTGGCTCTGGATTTCCTGGAGAAGTTAATGGAAAGCTTCGTCCGTATCAAACTTGGCGTCCTATTGAGCAAGCCACCATGTCATTTGGCTATGGTATTTCAGTGAATCTACTCCAGCTTGCACGTGCTTACACTCTATTTTCCGAAGAGGGTAAATTGAAACCAGTGTCTCTGCTAAAGGTCAATAAACCTGTGGTAGGTGTACAAGTGATTTCACGTGATACCGCTCTTGCTGTGAGCAAAATGTTGGAGATGGTGGTGCGGCCCGGTGGAACTGCACCGCTCGCACAAATTAGCGGTTATCGGGTGGCAGGTAAGACTGGCACTTCACACAAGATAAAAGGTAACGGTTATGCAAAAGACAAATACATAGCTACATTTGTAGGCTACGCACCAGTTTCTAAACCGCGTCTAATCATTGCAGTGATGCTAGATGAACCTTCGGCCGGACAATATTTCGGTGGTACGGTAGCGGCGCCTGTTTTTAGTCAGGTTATGGCCGGTGCTTTAAGAATTTTGAATGTACCTCATGACGCACCCATTGACAACTTAGTCTTGTCTCCAGCGGCACTCAAGTTAAAAGGTGATGTATGAGTTCGGAGTTTAAAGAAAGATCAGGAGTACATTTTGATTCACGTTTACTAAATGGTTTGGGTGTCAGCATAGACAATCTTGTTACTGATAGTCGCATGGTGAAACCGGGGGATACATTTCTAGCTTATGTTGGAGAGAAATTCGATGCTCGTAAATTTATTCCACAAGCTATTGAAGCGGGAGCAAATGCAGTGTTATGGGAGCGTCATGGTTTCGTGTGGGACCCGGAATGGCAAGCACCTAATTTGTCGATATCCAAACTGCGAACTAAGGCGGGGGCTATCGCCAGCTACGTATATGGAGATCCATCGAAAAAGTTATGGCTAATTGGTATCACCGGAACCAACGGTAAAACATCGTGCTGCCAATGGATAGCTCAGGCTATGACAGCTCTAGGTAAAAAAACTGCTGTCATGGGTACATTGGGAGATGGTTTTTCTGGTGCGCTTCAGCCTGCTGTTAACACAACGCCGGGTGCAGTTTTGTTGCAACAAAAAATGGCCGATTTCTTGAAACGTGGCGCCGAGTATGTGGTGATGGAAGTGTCATCTCATGGGATTGAGCAAGGGAGGGTTAATGGCTCTACATTCGCAGTAGCGTTATTTACTAATTTGTCACATGATCATCTCGACTACCACGGCAGCATGAAGGCATATGCTGCCTCCAAAGCGCAATTATTTCAATGGATGGGGCTCAAATATGCAGTACTAAACTTTGACGATGAATTTGGTGTTGAATTGTTGGGGCAGATTTCAGGCAAGATTACGCAGGTTATTGGGTATGGATTTAAAGAATCGGAAATAAAAAATTTGGATCCGGAAAAAATCAGGGTGGTATGTGGGCGTAATCTTAAAGTGAGCATTCAAGGCTTAGAATTCGACGTCGAATTCGAAACCGAACGTGTAAAATTTAAAACTGAATTAATAGGCAGATTCAATGCTTCCAATTTGTTGGCAGTGCTGGCTACCTTGTTGGCCAGTGGTATCAAACTAGCTGATGCGATGCAATCCTTGCAGCAAGTGCAACCAGTAGTAGGTAGGATGGAGAGACTGGGTGGCGGCAACCTACCATTAGTAGTCGTAGATTTCGCCCATACCCCGGATGCTCTAGAAAAGATGTTAATAGCGCTTCGCGAGATTCTCCTTAGTTCCGAAGCTACCTCAAAGCTCAAAACTCAAAACTCAAGATTAATTTGCGTGTTCGGTTGTGGTGGTGATCGCGACCGTGGTAAACGTGCACTAATGGGCAAAGTAGCGACACTATTGTCGGATGAAGTCATTATCACTAGCGACAATCCACGTGGCGAAGACCCTTATGCCATCATCAATGAAATCGCATCAGGTGCAGGTGCCAACCATCATATCGAGGAAAACCGAGCAGCGGCGATTTATCAAGCGTTAAATGATGCGCGCAAGGGGGATGTGGTGTTGATCGCAGGGAAGGGGCATGAGGTGTATCAGGAAATTGGTGGGCAAAGGTTTCCGTTTAGCGATGTGAAGGTCGCGCAACAGATACTACTGAATTGGACGGCCAGAGTGCAAGTACGAAGATGATGATGGCGCAGGAAGTGGCCCGTGTATTACATGCAAAATGGCGCGGCGAAGATGTACTCTTAACTGGTGTAAGTACTGATAGTCGCACGGTGAAACGCGGCGATTTATTTGTTGCTCTGAGCGGAAAAAATTTTGACGGTCATAAGTTTGTTGACCGGGCAAAGGAAAAAGGTGCCGTGGCGGCAATGGTGAGCCAAGAGTCAGATATCAAAAGTCAGGATTCAGAAGTTCCTATGATACTGGTGAAGGACACGCGACTAGGATTAGGGCAACTGGCAGCGTACTGGCGAGGGCGTTTTGTTATTCCGTTGGTGGCGGTGACTGGCAGCAATGGTAAAACCACGGTGAAAGAAATGATTGCATCGATTTTGCAACAGGTAGTTGGTGAGGTTGGCAAGGTATTGGCAACCGTGGGTAACCTCAATAACGATATCGGTGTGCCACAAACATTGTTGCGATTACGTGAGCGGCATGAATATGCAGTAATCGAAATGGGCATGAATCATTTCGGTGAGATCTCTTATTTGACCAGACTGGTAAAGCCAAGTGTGGCGTTGATAACTAATGCAGGTTCGGCACACATTGAGAAGCTTGGTTCGGTGGAAGCAGTAGCTTGCGCCAAGGGTGAAGTTTTTGAGGGACTAGACAAGCTGGGGGTTGCAGTCATCAACGCTGATGATTCTAATGCGCAGTTATGGCGCAAGCTGGCTGGTAGCAGGCCAGTAATAGATTTTAGTCTAAGTAAAGGAGCGAAGGTGGAGGGGTGCTATCAGCTAAATCTGGTCGATACCAAGATGAAATTGAAGCTCCCCGATGGTGCCGTGGAGGTAAAGTTGAAGGTTCCAGGCGAACATAACGTGCACAATGCTCTTGCAGCGGCGGCGGCGGCAGTAGCTACGGGAATAAGCAAGGAAAACATCGCGTCTGGATTGAGCCGATTCAGCGGGGTGAAGGGACGTATGCAGAAAAAGCGGTGTCTGCATGACGCAATGCTAATAGACGATAGTTATAACGCTAATCCAGAATCAGTACGGGCTGCACTAGCAGTATTAGCTAAATCCCCAGGGGAAAAAATCCTGGTTTTTGGCGACATGGGAGAGCTCGGTGAGAACACAGTGGATTTTCATAAGCGTGTCGGCGAAGAAGCGCGTCTTATTGGAATAGATAGGTTGTTCGCCTTGGGCGAATTAAGTGCACATTCCGTGATGAAGTTTGGTAGGGGCGCACAGCATTTTAAGCGTATTGAAGATTTATTGATCGCAGTCGAACCCGTACTTGCGCCCAACGTAACGTTGCTGGTAAAGGGATCTCGTTTCATGCAAATGGAACGGGTGGTAAAGAATTTTGAATTGTAATTTTGAATGTTTAGTTACGAAGAGAATATGAACAAATTGACTCAAACTGAAACGAGAAACCCAAGATACAAAATTTTATTAGGCTTGTCATGCTGCTAGAACTCGCCCAATGGTTGGCCAAGGATATCCGGGCATTTAATGTAATCAACTACATTACATTGCGCGTGGTATTGGCAGCGCTGACCTCTCTCATGATCTCATTCATTGTTGGGCCAACCATGATACGCAAACTTGCCGCTTACAAAATCGGTCAATCGGTACGGGATAATGGCCCGCAAACACACCTTGTCAAAGCTGGTACACCTACCATGGGCGGCGCATTGATATTGGTGTCCATTGCTATTAGTACACTATTGTGGGCAGATTTAGGTAATCGCTATGTGTGGGTTGTACTGTTGACAACGCTAGGCTTCGGTGCAATCGGCTGGGTAGACGATTATCAAAAAGTGGTACATAACAATCCAAGAGGGATTTCTGCTGGCTCTAAATTCTTCTGGCAATCAGCGATTGCAATCACTGTAGCACTGTATCTTTTTCTTACTGCTGAATCTCCAGCACAGACCAGCATGATTGTGCCTTTCTTTAAGAATATTGTAATACCGATGGGCATAGTTGGATTCGTGACGCTGACTTATTTCGTCATAGTGGGCACCAGTAACGCGGTGAATTTGACTGATGGACTCGACGGTCTGGCCATTATGCCGGCTGTGATGATTAGCAGTGGCCTGGCAATTTTTGCCTATGTGGCGGGTCACGCAGTTTTTGCGAAATATCTTGGTATCCCCTATATTCCTCATGCGGCTGAACTGGCCGTATTCTGTGGTGCGTTGTCAGGTGCAGGGCTTGCTTTTTTGTGGTTCAACGCCTATCCAGCGGAAGTATTCATGGGCGATGTTGGTGCACTCGCCCTTGGTGCTGCGCTGGGTGTGGTCACCGTGATCGTGCGCCAAGAAATCGTTCTTATCATTATGGGCGGTGTATTTGTAGTCGAAACTTTATCAGTGGTGTTGCAAGTGGCCTCGTTCAAGTTGACTGGCAGACGTATTTTTCGCATGGCGCCACTGCATCATCACTACGAATTAAAGGGATGGAAGGAAAATCAAGTGGTGGTACGGTTCTGGATTATTACCATGATGTTAGTGCTGCTTGGATTGTCCACGTTGAAGTTGAGATGAATCTGCGAGGGAAAACAATCTTGGTGCTGGGAATGGGCGAAACTGGATTATCCATGGCCAAGTGGCTATCACGCATAGGGTCAAATATTCGTGTCGCTGACAATCGCTCGGCACCGCCCAATCTTCGTACATTGGAACGAGCTGTACCAGCTGCCCAGGTATTCACTGGCACTTTTTCAGCTGATATTTTCATAGGTATAGATCTTATTGCTATCAGTCCAGGAGTGCCGCTAGCAGCACCGTTGGTCCGTCAAGCAGTTAAGCGTGGAGTGCCGGTCGTGGGCGACATCGAACTGTTCGCTTTGGCGCTTAAAAGCTTTGGTACCCGAAGACCAAAAATTCTGGCTATTACTGGCTCCAATGGAAAAACAACAGTGGCAGCTATGGTGGATGCAATGATGAAGAAAGCGGGATGGGATACGGAAGTAGCTGGAAATATCGGTCCAGCAGTGTTAGATGCACTGATACAGAGGCTAGATTCCGGAAAACTTCCTCAGTTATGGATTCTAGAGGTGTCAAGTTTCCAACTGGAATCTACGCAAAGTCTTAATCCTGACGCAGCGGTGGTACTGAACTTAAGCGAAGATCACTTCGATCGCTACGTGGGAATACAGGATTACGCTATTGCTAAGGCAAGGATATTTTCGGAAGAAACTGATGGCAGTGTTGTGCAGGTTTTGAATCGTGACGATCCTATTGTGAGCACCATGGCGTTAACTGGAAGAAAACAGATAACTTTCGGCTTGGGTGTGCCGGTTGCTGAAAGAGATTTTGGTTTGTTGCGCGATGGTGGCGAAACCTGGTTAGTACAGGGCAGAACACGGTTAATAAAAACCAGTGAGCTTGCCATTACGGGTCTGCACAATGTAGCTAACGCCTTAGCTGCTTTAGCGCTATGCCGTGCCATAGGATTAACGGATAACCCATTATTGCAGGCCTTGCGTGAGTTTAGTGGGCTACCTCATCGAATGGAGAAAGTCGCGGCGTTCAATGGTGTTACATTCTACGACGATTCAAAAGGCACAAACGTGGGTGCAACGGTTGCGGCTCTGAGCAGTTTGACACAAAACATAGTGTTGATCGCAGGTGGTGATGGCAAGCAGCAGGATTTCTCGTTCTTGAAAGAGGCGATTGCAAAACATGCGCGAGCAGTTGTGTTGATTGGAAAGGATGCAGGAAGAATCGCTGCCGCATTAGATGGATGTGGTGTGCCACTTCATAGTGCGGCAGCGATGGAAGAAGCGGTGCAAAAAAGTTTTTCACTGGCGAAGGAAGGGGATGCTGTATTGATGTCTCCGGCCTGTGCCAGCACCGATATGTTCAGAAATTACGTGCATCGTGCTGAGATGTTTGTTGCGGCAATTAGGAATTTAGAGATAAAAATTTTGGCCACGGCCAGTGTTGCACACTAGATAGTAAAGACACTACTAATGATTTATCAAGCCAGTATCAGCAACCAAAGAGTTATACCTGACCTTGATCAGGCCCTGGTCTGGTCTTCCATATTGTTGCTAAGCCTGGGACTAGTGATGGTTTATTCCGCTTCAATTTCCATAGCAGAGGCAGGACATGGCAGCGATGGCTACGCAGCTTATTTTCTTGTCCGGCATGGAGCTTACTTGGTAGTGGGATTATTGATCGGATTAATTGCATTCCAAATACCAATGCGATTGTGGCAGAAATACTCACTTTATCCATTTCTGTTGGGCACAGTGTTACTAATACTAGTATTGATTCCTGGCATAGGGCATGAGGTCAACGGCAGTAGACGCTGGTTGTCATTGTTGGTGGTGAACTTGCAGCCTTCTGAATTTATGAAATTGTTTGTGGTGATTTATGTCGCCAACTACACGATTCGAAGGACCGCAAACCTAGAAAGTTTTAGCAAAAGTTTTGTCCCCATGCTGATTGTAATGATGGTGTTGGGCATATTGCTGCTCCGTGAGCCTGATCTAGGAGCATTTGTCATTATTACCGTTATCGTAATGGCAATTTTGTTTCTAGGAGGGATAAATCTGAAACTGTTTGTGGGAATTATCGGGTTGTCGCTTATCTGTTTGCTGGCGCTAATCTGGATCGAGCCTTATCGCATGCAGCGAATTATGGGATTTATAAACCCATGGAATGATCCCTATGGAACAGGATACCAGTTGAGTCATGCTTTGATCGCATTCGGACGTGGTGGATGGCAAGGTGTTGGCATCGGTGGCAGTGTGGAGAAGCTTTTCTATTTGCCCGAAGCGCACACCGATTTTCTACTTGCGGTAATAGCGGAAGAGCTTGGTTTCATCGGTGTAGTAGCAGTAATAATCCTATTTACATGGATAGTGATACGCGCCTTTGTGATAGGTCGTCAAGCCGCTACGCGAGAACGTTACTTTCCTGCACTCGTAGCTCAAGGTATTGGCGTGTGGCTGGGAGTACAAGCTTTGATCAACATGGGTGTAAATATGGGTGTTCTACCAACCAAAGGATTGACTTTGCCGCTGATGAGTTTCGGTGGCAGCAGCATTGTTGCCAATTGCATTGCGTTGGCAGTTTTGTTACGGGTGGATTGGGAGAATCGACGGTTAATGAAAGGTTACACAATATGAAAAAGAATTGGAATCGCAATAGCGGAATAGAGGTTTTAGGTTGCCTCATACCATTCTAATCATGGCTGGAGGAACTGGTGGTCATGTTTTTCCTGCGCTGGCGGTTGCAGACTACATGAAAGTATTGGGTTGGCGAGTAGTGTGGCTAGGGACCAGAGGTGGAATGGAAGCAATACTGGTTCCACAAAAAGGATACGACATAGAAATTATCGATTTTTCCGGTTTACGCGGAAAAAACTTCATAACCTGGCTTACGCTTCCACTGAGGTTGCTATTAGCGTTCTGGCAAAGCACCAAGGTGCTATTTCAGATACGCCCAGATGTAGTCCTGGGCATGGGCGGCTACCCTGCATTTCCCGGAGGCATAATGGCCTCGTTGCTAAATAAATCGCTGTTGATACATGAACAAAATTCGATACCTGGTCTTGCTAATAAGATATTAGCTAAGTTTGCAGATAAAGTTTTACTTGGTTTTCCTGATGCGATCAGGAATGAGAAAAAGGTAATATTTTCTGGTAATCCAGTACGTAACGAAATTAGTCAATTAGATACACCAGATAAAAGGTATGCGGGACGGAGTGGAAAATTAAAACTTTTGATAATAGGCGGAAGCCTCGGTGCGCAGGCACTAAATGCCATCGTACCACTGACGCTGAAACTGATTCCAGAAAATATGCGTCCGCTGGTAACTCATCAGGCAGGAAGAAAACATCTAGAGACACTAAAAAAAAATTATGCCGAAGCTGGAGTGGAGGGTGATCTGGTGGTATTCATTGAAGACATGGCAGTTCACTATGCTGATTGTGATTTGGTGATATGTCGTGCTGGGGCCCTTACTATTGCTGAACTGACAGCTGTGGGTACAGCGAGCATTCTGGTGCCTTTTCCCCATGCTGTGGACGATCATCAAACTAGCAATGCAAAGTTTCTGAGCGACAAGGATGCTGCAGTGTTGCTACCGCAGAATGAACTGACTCCACAAGGTTTAGCACAATTATTAATGGGACTTACTCGAAAGCAACTATTGGGAATGGCAATGAAAGCACGCGAACTGGCAAGACCGAATGCTACTAGATTAGTAGCAGAAGCGTGTATGGAGATGATTAAAGAATGAATGAAGAAAACATCATCTATCGTCTCCGTATTTCAACTCAAGTTTTATAAATATAAAAAGATGAAGCATAAAGTCAAACATATTCATTTCGTCGGGATTGGTGGATCGGGCATGAGCGGAATTGCCGAAGTGTTGCTTAACCTGGGCTACCAGATAAGTGGGTCAAATTTGTCAGTTAGTGCTACCACGCAGCGCTTAAGTGACCTGGGTGCAACCGTTCATATTGGCCATGCGGGTGGTCATATTGCATCAGCGGATGCGGTAGTTACATCTAGTGCGGTGCAACCAGATAACCCGGAAGTAATCGCAGCGCGTATGCGTAATATTCCGGTGGTGCCACGCGCCATAATGCTGGCAGAATTGTTGAGATTACGCCAAGGTATCGCTATCGCAGGAACTCATGGTAAGACTACTACGACCAGTCTAGTTGCCAGCGTTTTGGCACAGGCAGAAATGGATCCGACCTTCGTTATTGGCGGGAAATTAGAAGCAGTAGGTTCTCATGCCAAGTTAGGTAGCGGTGAATTCATTGTAGTGGAAGCAGACGAATCTGATGCTTCTTTTCTTTATCTGCATCCCGTACTAGCGGTGGTAACTAATATAGATGCTGATCATATGGAAACCTATGGTCATGATTTCAGCAAACTCAAGCAGGCATTCGTTGATTTTGTACAGCACCTCCCATTTTATGGTATGGCGATTCTATGTGTGGATGATGTCAATGTACGCGGAATTGTCCCTGCTATTACTAAACCCATAACTACATACGGTTTATCGGATACGGCACAAATTAGAGCCATTGATATTAGCCATAGGAAAGGTCAGATGCATTTTACTGCTTTGATTGGAGTAAATGGTAAGACTCGTAAGCTCGACATTACACTTAATTTGCCGGGATTACACAACGTACAGAATGCGCTCGCAGCAATTGCAGTAGGCAGTGAAGTAGGTGTTTCCGATGCGTCCATAATCAAGGCACTGACAGGATTTAAAGGTGTGGGGCGACGTTTTCAACGCTGCGGTGAGGTTAAATTAGCTAGAAACGAAAGTAATAAATGTGGAAGTTTCACACTAGTTGATGATTACGGTCATCATCCAGTAGAAATAGCTGCCACAATTGCTGCTGCACGCGGTGCATTTCCTGGCCGCCGTCTGATGGTTGCATTCCAGCCACACCGCTATACCCGTACTCGAGATGTGTTTGAGGACTTTGTCAAAGTTTTGTCTACCGCAGATGTGTTGTTGCTAACTGAAGTTTATTCTGCAGGGGAAACGCCTATCGTTGCTGCTGACAGCAAATCACTCGTGCGAGCGATAAGAGTGCAAGGCAAGGTAGAGCCAATTTTTGTCGAAACCGTGGAGGAGTTACCTGACGCTATTTTCAGCATAGCACAGGATGACGATGTAGTACTGGTTATGGGGGCTGGGTCAGTGAGTAGTGTGGCACATAATATTACCAGCTCTTTACCCAATTCATAAATGGATATGTCAGAAATAAATAAATTAACTCATGGCCAGCCACAACTCATCAAGGGCACATTGAAAGGAACTCTTCGTGGTGAGGTACGTGTGAATGAATCGATGAAAAAACACACTTCCTGGCGCGCAGGGGGAGAGGTGGAGCGCATTTATATTCCAGCTGATTTAGCTGATCTTTCTCAATTTTTACTTGGCTTACCGCAAGGAGAACCGGTGTACATGGTTGGATTAGGTAGCAATCTTCTGGTGCGCGATGGAGGATTACGTGGCACGGTAGTATTGCTGCATGCACAGTTAAATGATCTTCGACTAGAGCAACATAGTGAAGTGGACGGATTGATTTATGTCGAGGCGGGCGTAGCTTGCGCAAAGGTTGCACGATTTGCGTCACTACGTGATTTGGCAGGAGCGGAATTCTTAGCTGGTATTCCCGGCACAGTCGGTGGAGCACTGGCAATGAACGCAGGTTGTTATGGCACAGAAACGTGGAAGATTGTCGAGCGAGTACGAACGCTCAATCGCTCAGGTCGTCTATACGATCGGTATTTTAAAGATTACCGGATTAGCTATCGGAACGTGAGCTTAAAGTCAGATATCAAAAATCAAGTGTCAATGCATTCTTCTAGTGAGGAATGGTTCGTTGGAGTGTGGTTTAGATTGAAGAAAGGCGATGATGCTACATCCAGAAGAAAAATTAAGGAAATACTGTCTAGGCGTATCAATAGTCAACCATTGAGTTTGCCTAATGCTGGGTCAGTATTTCGTAATCCACCGGGAGATCATGCAGCGCGACTGATTGAGTTATGTGGGTTGAAGGGTTTTAGCATTGGTGGAGCGATGGTTTCACCAAAACATGCAAATTTTATCGTTAATACCGGGAATGCCATGGCGGCAGATATTGAGGCAGTAATTACAGAGGTAAGTAAGACAGTAAAAGAAAAGACCGGTGTTGAATTGGTACAAGAAGTAAGGATTATAGGGGAAGCCAAGTGAATTCTTATGAATTCAAATCTCTAACCAAAGTTTTTTCTGCTAAGGATAGGATAGTTAGCCGTGAGTAAAAACGATTCCGGAAAAGTTGCGGTCCTCCTTGGGGGCCGTTCTGCCGAGCGCGAAATTTCGCTCCAAAGTGGTAACGCGGTGCTTAATGCATTACAGCGCAGAGGTGTAGATGCACATCCGTTCGATCCAGCTAAGCAACCGATGGAAGAGATTCTAAGGCAGGGATTCAACGTGGTGTATATAGCTCTTCATGGACGCTATGGTGAGGACGGTACTGTGCAAGGTGCACTGGAACTTATGGGGCTACCCTATACCGGTAGTGGTGTGTTGGCGAGCGCGCTGGCAATAGACAAATGGCGTACCAAGTTGCTATGGAAGGCGGTAGGAATCATCTCTCCCCACTATGAGATGCTAAATGCAGAAAGTGATTTTGACGTCGTAGTAAGAAAACTAGGTCTGCCGATGATTGTTAAGCCATCACGCGAAGGATCGACCATCGGCTTGCATAAGGTAATGTCTGCAGAGGATTTACCAAGCGTATACCGAGCGGTAGCGAAACATGATCCGATGGTGTTGGCTGAGAAATTTATAGAAGGTATGGAGTTGACTGTTGCAATTCTTGGGGATATTCCACTACCGCTGGTACGGATCGAGACAACAAACGAAATATACGATTATAAGGCCAAGTATTTTTCTAATGATACTCGCTATTTTTGTCCAAGTGGTTTGTCCGCCGAACAGGAACATACGATACAGGTACAAGCCTTGCAGGCACACAAGGTTTTAGGGTGTGAGGGTTGGGGAAGAGTAGATTTAATACTGGATAAGTCGGGTAAACCCTATTTTCTTGAGACTAACACCTCCCCAGGCATGACTGACCATAGCCTTGTACCGATGGCAGCAAAAACGGCTGGAATATCGTTTGAGGATCTCGTAATACGAATACTGGAGCTGGCTCATGTGGGATAACCATCGGATGCTACATATATTAGCCAATGGATTATTTATACTTGCTGTGTTGGTAGCGGTTTTCGCTATTGGTCCGTCAGTGGTGAATTTACCAATATTTTCTCTAAAAGAGGTAAGTGTTGGTGGCATCAGCAGCATCGACGGAGAGTTTAAACATGTAACACGGAAACAGATAAATAGTCTTCTTATACGCAGTGAAGTAGCCGGAAGCTTTTTTACAGTTGATCTAGATACGATAAGTAATGCATTTGAAAAATTACCGTGGGTGCGCGCTGCAAGTGTCCGACGGAATTGGCCACAGAGCCTGGAAGTGACGTTGGAGGAACATGTAGCGCTAGCTAGGTGGAGTAATTTTGCGCTGGTGAACACTTACGGAGAAGTATTTAATGCTGTGACCGACAAGAGATTACCAGCATTTACTGGGCCAGTAGAAAGTTCAAAAGAAGTAGCGCGGCAGTACGCTGTTTTCAGAAAAATTCTGCAACCGCTTCAACAGAAGATTACTCGGATAGATTTTTCACCTCGTCGCGCATGGCGCATTCACACGGAAAACGGAATTGTGCTGGAGCTTGGACGTGAACAGGTTGAAGCCAGACTAAGGCTCTATGTGTCTGCACATGATCACGTTATTTCACAATTTAAACAACAATTAACATATATAGACCTACGCTACCCAAACGGTTTCTCTGTGCGCATGTTGGAAGAAAATCGGCAGCAATCGCGCAAATCGGGTTTGAAGAAAGCATTGTGATATTAAGGGTTCATAAAATAAATGAATAGAGTAAATGAAAATAAAAGTCTGATTGTTGGTCTTGACATCGGTACTTCAAAAATCGTTGTTATTGTCGCAGAGGTGGGTTCTGAAGGTAGGTTTGAAATTATTGGTATGGGGAGCCATTTCTCTCGTGGTCTAAAAAAAGGTGTGGTAGTCAATATCGAAACCACAGTAAACGCAATTCAGCGTGCGCTAGAGGAAGTTGAGTTGATGGCAAATTGCAAAATTCGTGAAGTCTATACTGGTGTTGCCGGGAACCACATCAAAAGTTTCAATTCACACGGAATGGTGGCAATCAAAGACAAGGAAGTGTCGCAGATAGATGTGGAGCGTGTGATGGAGACTGCTAAAGCAGTGAACATTCCCGCAGATCAACAGGTTCTACACATTCTTAATCAGGAATTCATTATAGACGGCCAAGAAGATGTGCGCGAACCAATTGCTATGAGCGGAATACGACTTGAAGTAAAAGTACATATCGTTACAGGTGCCGTATCAGCTGTACAAAATATTATGAAATGTGTGCGTCGCTGCGGTCTGGAGGTGTGCGATGTCGTATTGCAACCACTTGCATCAGCCATGGCAGTACTGTCGGAAGATGAAAAAGATCTGGGGGTGTGCTTGGTGGATATCGGCGGCGGTACTACAGACATTGCAGTATTTGCTCACGGTGCGATCCGCCATACAGCGGTAATCCCGATTGCCGGGGATCAAATCACCAACGATATTGCAATGGCATTACGTACACCTACAAAGGATGCTGAGGATATCAAGTGTCGTTATGGTTGCGCTCTAAGGGAAATGGCTGACCCACAAGAAATGGTGGAAGTATCTGGGGTAGGTGATCGCGGCACACGCCAGCTCTCCAGACAAACACTGGCAGAAGTAATTGAGCCACGGGTGGAGGAGCTTTATTTTCTCGTACAGGCCGAACTGCGTCATAGCGGTTTTGAGAAGTTGCTTTCTTCTGGAATTGTTATTACTGGCGGCAGCAGTTCCTTGCAAGGCATGGTTGAACTTGGTGAAGAGATATTCCACATGCCGGTTCGGATGGGGTTGCCTCTTTATCGTGGCAGCTTGGCAGAGGTTGTACGTACACCACGGTTTTCCACTGGAGTTGGTCTAATTATTGCTGGTATGGAACAGCTTCAGCATCATCAGCACGCTAGGCTACAGGGGAATTCATTCAAGCAGGTTTTTGAGAGAATGGGGAACTGGTTTCAGGGGAATTTTTAAGGTTAACCAAAATAATTAATTATACCATTCGGCAACATGCATGGAGACTGGTGACATTAATAATTAAGAGTTAGATGTATGAAATAAAAGTAATTATTGGTTTAATTTATAAAAGGAGAAACGTTATGTTCGAAATCATGGATACACAAAACCAGGAAGCAGTTATAAAAGTTATTGGTATCGGCGGCTGTGGTGGTAATGCAGTGGACCACATGATCCAGAACGGGGTGCAAGGTGTTGAGTTCATTAGTGCCAATACTGATGCACAAGCGTTAAAGCGTAATCAAGCCCGCATCCTGTTGCAATTGGGATCTACTATTACTAAGGGGTTAGGTGCGGGAGCAGATCCTGAAGTCGGGCGCGAGGCTGCACTGGAAGATCGTGATCGTATTGCTGAGTTGATTGAGGGTGCAGACATGCTGTTTATCACTGCTGGCTTGGGGGGTGGTACCGGTACTGGTGCTGCACCAGTGGTAGCGCAGGTAGCAAAGGAAATGGGCGTTCTAACCGTGGCAGTTGTGACAAAGCCGTTCGCATTTGAGGGCAGGCGCCTGAAAGCAGCACAGTCCGGACTGGAAGAATTGTCACAGCATGTGGATTCGTTAATCGTGATTCCGAATGATAAACTGATGTTAGTCTTGGGGGATGATGTCAGCATGCTAGATGCATTCAAGGCAGCAAACAACATACTCTATGGCGCAGTTGCAGGGATTTCAGAGGTCATCAACTGCCCAGGACTTGTTAATGTAGATTTTGCTGATGTTAAAACCGTGATGTCGGAAATGGGTATGGCCATGATGGGATCTGCATTTTCCACAGGGGTAGATCGTGCGCGCCTGTCGGCAGAACAAGCAGTTGCAAGTCCTCTGCTGGAGGATGTGAATCTCTCAGGCGCACGTGGTGTGTTGGTAAACATTACTGCCAGTTCAGGACTGAAAATGCGCGAAGTCCACGAGGTGATGAATACAATTAAGGATTTTACCGCTGAAGATGCCACCGTGATTATTGGTACTGTGATCGAAGAAGACATGCAAAACGACTTACGTGTCACAGTAGTGGCAACTGGGCTTGGTGGATTGGTCAATAGTTCTCAGCCTCGGCCATTAAGTGTTATTCATACTCGTACCGGAACTGACAACGCTTTGTCAGAGGATACGGTGAATTGGAGGGAACTCGAGATTCCTGCTGTAAGTCGTACGAACAGACGTGATGCAACAGTGGAAGCAATGAAACAATCTGGCGTGGAGACGCTGGATATCCCGGCATTCTTAAGGAGGCAGGCCGACTAAAAAAACGTAAGTTGTTGGTTAGGCAAGTCTTTGAATATACATGAGACAGATTTTTCATCATCCAACAACTAAATTTTCAAAATTATACGGTACGACATTATTTTTTTTCTATGCGATAAGTCGGTTAATGCCCCCCATATAAGGTCGCAAGACTTTGGGAATAGAAACGCTGCCATCCGCATTTTGGTAGTTTTCTAAAACTGCTACTAAACAACGTCCTACTGCCAGACCAGAGCCATTTAGGGTATGTAACAGTTCCGGTTTGCCATTCTCATTACGAAAGCGTGCTTGCATGCGTCGTGCCTGGAATGCTTCACAATTACTACACGAAGAAATTTCTCGATAGGTGTTTTGTGCGGGTAGCCAGACCTCAATGTCGTAAGTCTTAGCTGCGGAAAATCCTATCTCACCTGTACATAACACCACCACTCGATAAGGTAATTCTAGTTTTTGCAGAATTTTTTCAGCATGACCAACAAGCTGCTCCAGCGCCTCGTAGGATTTCTGTGGATGAACGATTTGTACAAGTTCTACCTTGTCGAACTGATGCTGACGGATCATACCGTGCGTATCTTTGCCATAGTTTCCTGCTTCAGAACGAAAGCATGGAGTAAGTGTAGTAAGCTTGATGGGCAGGGATTCCAAAGAAACGATTTCATTGCGCACGGTGTTAGTGAGCGGAACTTCTGAAGTAGGAATTAAATACCAATTTTCTTCTTGCAACGAGGGCGAGTCTACATCATGAATTTTTCCTTGCAATTCTTGGGCAGTCATACCTTCTTCTTTCCCGTACCTTTCTCGATGAATCTTAAATAAATCTCCTTCAAATTTCGGCAATTGTCCAGTACCATACAAACTCTTTGCGTTGACGAGATAAGGCACATTAGTTTCGGTGTAACCATGTTTCTGCGTATGTGTATCTAACATGAACTGTGCTAGCGCACGATGTAATCGAGCAAGTCCACCTTTCATTATACTGAACCGCGCGCCGCTGAGTTTCGTGGCAGTTTTGAAATCTAATAATCCCAGACCTTCACCGATACTTACATGATCCTTTACTGAAAAACTAAGCGAATCCGACGTCTTTCCAGTTCCCCAGCGTCGTATTTCCTCATTTTTGCCTTCTTTTGGAACAGTGCTATGCGGCAGATTTGGTACCACCTCCAGAAACTGCTGTAATTTACTCTCAATTTTGCCTAGGCTTATCTTAGCTAGACTTAGCTGGTCATGTATTACCAGCATTTGATGCAAAAAATCTCCAATCTCTTTATCATCTATACCATGCCCAGCTACACGAAGCTGGCCAATCATGCCTGAAATATTATTTCTATTTTCTTCTAGTTTCTGTGTATTCGTCCGTATAGATCCGCGTTCTTCCACCAATTTTTGAAAGTACGTCATATCCAGTGAAAATCCACGCGTTAAAAGTCTTTTGCAGACATTTTCTAGATCAGTACGTAACAGATGAATATCTAACATACAAATTCCAAAATAGCGTGCGTTTTATTCATGGTTTGGAGCGCACAGCCTACCTTTAGCTTACAAGTCTTTCTTTGCCTTTTTGTCTAGTTCGCGTAAATGTGCCAGTTTTTCAGATATCTTTTTTTCGAGTCCACGTGTTGTCGGCTGATACAATTTTACGTCTGGCATATCGTTGGGAAAATAGTTCTCCCCAGCGGCGTAGGCTTCTATCTCATCATGGGCGTAGCGATATTCGTGTCCAATACCTAGCTCTTTCATCAGCTTGGTAGGTGCATTGCGCAAATGTTTGGGTACAGGGCGTGACTTGTCGTTGCTGATAAGAGACCGAGCTTTATTATACGCGAGGTAAGAAGAATTGCTCTTTGGTGCACAGGCTAGATATAGTACCGCCTCTGCAAGTGCCAGCTCGCCTTCGGGGCTACCCAGGCGCTCGAAAACCTCGCAGGCGCTCAGTGTTATCTGTAACGCACGCGGATCGGCCAGACCAATGTCTTCCGTTGCTGCACGGATTAACCGTCGCCCTATGTAAAGCGGGTCAGTACCACCGTCAAGCATACGGCACATCCAGTAAAGTGCGGCATCTGGATCAGAACCG
Organism: Betaproteobacteria bacterium; assembly: GCA_004356775.1. Lineage (GTDB taxonomy): Bacteria > Pseudomonadota > Gammaproteobacteria > Burkholderiales > Nitrosomonadaceae > BJGV01. The sequence goes on from SMXG01000025.1 coordinate 44,551, forward strand.
CGCACCGATTTATGCAGTGCAGATATCTGGTCATAAAATTCATCTCCACCCTTGTCGAAACGGTGTGAGTTGTAAGAAAGTGCATTGCGGACATAATCTGCGCTAATGTCTACAATCTTCTCAGTTTCCGCAGTAATTTTTGTTTGCTCCAGTAAATTGAGTAAACGTCGTGCATCGCCGTCAGCAAATCCAATTAGCAGGCGTTTCGCATCATTGGATAAACTCAATCCAAGCAATGCATGATTCACCGCTCGATCAAATAGAATAGCAAGTTCGTCTTCTGACAATGTTTTAAGTACATAAACATGGGCACGCGACAGCAGTGCGCTGTTGACTTCAAATGAAGGATTTTCGGTAGTGGCGCCAATGAATGTTACTAATCCTTTTTCCACATAAGGCAAGAATGCGTCCTGCTGTGACTTGTTGAAACGATGCACCTCATCCACGAACAAAATGGTGTGCCGGCTCGATTGCTGCAGCGTCACCTGCGCTACTTCTATTGCATCACGGATATCCTTAACTCCAGAAAGAACTGCTGGAAGTGCTATGAACTTAGCATCAAATGCTAGTGCCATGAGTCGTGCCAATGTGGTTTTGCCGGTACCGGGAGGCCCCCAAAGGATCATTGAATGGGGTTTGCCGGATTTAAACGCGATATTTAAAGGCTTGCCTGCACCAAGTAAATGAGCCTGACCGATAACATCTTCCAATTTTTGTGGACGTAATTGTTCCGCAAGTGGTGCAGAAGGCTCATGTTTTCCGAACAAGTCAGTCACTAATTACATCCGAATTCATGGGGGGGGTAAATTTGAACGTCTCAGGCGCTAGCTTGGGATTTTTCTCCAACCTGGAAAATGTAATGACCGTGGTTTGACCAAAATTATCTTTCACTACAACTGCCTTCAAAATACCTGTTGGTGTAAATCCCAAACGTATCAACTCAAACGAACCCTCTTTTATCTTGGGTTTAGCCTCCAGCCATTCCAGTTCTCCCTGCAATCCGGTTTCACTCAGGTCGAAATTTAATTCGATAGTATTATCACCTGCGAGCAGTGCAGCTGGGCTGCTACCGATGGCTTTATCAAGTTTTCGCACTGTAACTTGGTTCAGATCGCGGTCGTAAAACCATACTTTCGTGCCATCTCCGATAATTAGTTGTTCATATGGTTTTTCGTAAACCCATCTAAATTTTCCAGGACGCTCGAATTGCATCGTGCCACTTGATTCTTGTATTATGCGCGAGTTTTTATCTAGCAAAATTTGAGAAAATGTGGCACGGGCTACGCGTGTGTCTTTAATAAAAGATTTTAAACTGTTCATGGCGCCAGCTAGTGCCATACATGGGAGAAATAAGAGAAATAGGAAAAAAAAGGTTCGTTCAAAGAAATTCATGATGTTTCCTAGTAGGGATCTTGACCATGGCTTACTCTGGAAAAAAATAAAACGCTTTCACCAGGGCGACTATTCATTCTGTTCTTGAACTAATATTTCTCTATTGCCATTACTTTGCATGGCAGAGACAAGTTTGTTGTGTTCCATCTTTTCAATCAACCGCGCTGCGCGATTATAACCAACGCGCAAATGTCTTTGTACAAGCGAGATCGAGGCACGACGAGATCTCATCACAACTGCGACTGCTTCTTTGTAGAGCGGGTCAAACTCATCACCTTCCTGCACAGCTACACCGCCATTCTCACTTTCTCTGCCCTCTTCTTCGAACAAAGTGAGCACGCCATCTACAAAGTGTGGTTCACCGTTAATCTTAAGGTGTTCGACTACCCGGTGTACTTCCTGATCAGAAACAAAAGCACCGTGTATTCGTTGTGGGTAGCCGCTTCCAGGGGGAAGATAAAGCATATCGCCTTGTCCTAGCAACGTTTCAGCACCCATCTGGTCGAGGATGGTACGTGAATCTATCTTGCTCGATACCTGAAATGCTATCCGTGTCGGAATATTGGCTTTAATAAGACCAGTAATAACATCTACTGAAGGTCGTTGAGTAGCGAGCAGCAAATGCACCCCTGCTGCCCGAGCTTTCTGAGCAAGTCTGGTAATTAATTCTTCTACTTTCTTACCTACCACCATCATCAAGTCTGCTAGTTCGTCGATGACAACCACAATCAGCGGCATTTCTTCTAGTGGTTCTGGCGTATCAGGTGTCAAGCTTAACGGATTAGTGAGCGGATCCTCATTTTTGATTGCATCATGGATTTTTTGGTTATAACCGCCTATATTACGTACGCCTAACAACGACATTAGCTTATAACGTCTTTCCATTTCCGCTACACACCATCGCAATGCATTTGCTGCCTGTCGCATATCAGTTACCACTGGTACTAGTAAGTGTGGAATACCTTCATACACAGAGAGCTCCAGCATTTTCGGGTCAACTAGAATTAGGCGTACCTGCTCAGGCGTGGCCTTGTAGATGATACTTAGAATCATGGCGTTTATAGCTACCGATTTGCCTGATCCAGTTGTTCCTGCTACAAGTACGTGTGGCATTTTTACCAGGTCAGCTACTACTGGATGTCCACCTATGTCTTTTCCCAACGCAATAGTTAATGGCGAAGTCATATCGGCATAGGCCTGCGAACTAAAGATCTCAGATAGCCGTACTACCTGTCGCTTGGGATTGGGAATTTCCAGCCCCATGCTTGTTTTACCGGGAATGATTTCGACTACACGTATACTGGCTACCGTCAGTGCTCGTGCTAGGTCTTTTACTAGATTGAGAATCTGGTTGCCTTTCACTCCTACGGCGGGTTCAATTTCATAGCGGGTAATAACTGGGCCAGGATAGGCAGCCACTACTTTAACTTCCACGCCGAAATCGATTAGCTTGCGCTCAATTAGGCGCGAGGTAAATTCGAGTGTGTCAGTTGACAGTACTTCTACATCTTTTTCCGGTTCATCCAATAAGTGCAGAGGCGGCAAGGGTGAATCGGGCAGATCAAAGAACAATGGAGCTTGTTTTTCCTTGATTACACGTGGTGATTTGAGAATTGTGCTGACGGGTGGTTCGATATGTAGTGGCGGATGATCCTCGAACCGTTTTTTCTCGACTTCGACCAATTCCTCACGCTTAATCATCGAAGCTGTACCCATGCGCCGATCTTGTCGAGCTTGCCAATGTTGCTTAATACCTAAATAGCAATCTTCAATTATACTTCCTAATTTCTCAACGAGACGCACCCATGAAAGTCCGGTGAATAAGCTGAAACCGATAGCAATCAATATTAGTAACGCAAGAGTCGATCCGGTAAAACCTAGTGCCTGTGATAGATTCTTGACGATCATGTTACCCAACAACCCACCAGGTGCTTGGGGTAGGAGTACGTTAGGCATATACAGCCGTAGTGCTTCAAGTCCACTGCTCGAAACAAGAAACGCAACAAACCCAGCAGCTGAAACAAACAATGGGCGCCGGTCAAATATTCCCACGGTATCAATACGACGATAACCCCACGATACAAGGTAGACGAAAAACAACACCCACAACCATGCTGAAACGCCAAATAAATACAGAAGAAAATCAGCTAGCCACGCTCCTATATGTCCACCGGGGTTGTGTACCAGATTGTCACCGCTAGCATGTGACCAACTTGGATCAGTACGATCATAGCCATAAAATATCAGTACCAGATATAGCGCTACGCCCAGTAACGCGAGCGAGCTGGATTCACGCAGCAGCCTTATGATCCTCGGTGGAAGGGGATTTGGCCCCAGTTTTTTGGCCATCGACTTATTGACGAGACTCATGAGTAGTATCGAGGGAAGATGAGCGCTGATTATATAGGGCTGTTGACCACAAAAATAAGCTCTATTTCTGGAGCTTATTTAGTTTAAAGGGAACTGATTCTCGGTTTTTTAGACATGTGTACTGTGGGTATGAGCACGTCCTATCTCCTGCGCGTATACTTCAAGCTTGTGGTGTAGCACGATGCTTTTTCTTTTGATGCTTATATACTCGCCGTCAACTAGATCTCGCATCACGCGGGTAACCATTTCGCGCGATGCGCCAACCATCCTTGCAATGTCCTGGTGGGTAAGCTTGTCGTCAATTACCAATGTATCCTCCTGCTTCTCTGAGAATTCTAACAATGCCTGAGCTACTCTGCCATATACATTGACGAGGGCCAGACTTTCTATTTTCCTGTCTGCCTCGCGTAGCTTTTGCACTAGACCAAGCATGATTTGCAATGACAAGGCTGGACTTGTGGCCAGACAATTCCTAAAATCATTTTTTTTAATTATCATAAGTTCGCAAGGCCCGCGCGTAACAATGTCTGCAGAACGTGGGTGGTCATCAATTAAAGCCATTTCGCCAAAAATATCTCCCTGTTCCAACATTGATAAAATTACTTCCTTGCCATCGATATCGACGATGCTAACCTTGACGTTTCCGGAATGAATTATGTAAAGAGAATCCGCTTTATCTCCAGCAGAAAGGATGAACGTATTTTTTGGATAATCTCGCGTATTCACCACATTTGCTAATAACTTGATTAGATCAGGCGATAGCGAGGAAAAAAGCGGAACATCACGTAATGCTACGGATATATGTTCTTTGGTTAACTTTTCCATTTGAATAATTTCTCCATTTGATTGATGTGGTCAGCACAGTTTGTCTTTTCTGCCATATCTCTATACAAATTTAGAAACCTAAGCTTAATTCTCATTCTACCACTCTGCTAGAAAATGCAAACATTGTTCTATACATAATGGCCGCGCAGTTTTTCATCTAATACTTCGATCCAATGTTTAATTGTCGACGATGTACCGCTTTGTAGATGTACGAGGCAACCGATATTTGCAGTAACGATCTGAGAGGGGCTACTAGATTCTAGTTCTACTATTTTATTTCTCAGCAGTTGTTTAGACAATTGTGGTTGCAGGATTGAATAAGTCCCCGCTGAACCACAACAAAGATGAGCATCCTGAACAAAAGTTAAGTCAAACCCTGCAGTTGTAAGAATCTTTTCTACAGTCCCATGGATTTGTAGTCCATGTTGTAGAGTACAGGGAGAATGGAAAGATAGTTTTGATTTCTTAGTACTGAGCATCGAGTTATTTAAGAGGGGGGTGAGCTTCTTAGTTTCAACTTCTAGAATTTCACTAATGTCTTTGGTCAGCTCCGAAATGCGCGCTGCTTTTTCCGCATAGGTATGATCATGGCTCAACAAAGATCCATAGTCTTTCACAGTTACGCCACAGCCACTTGCGGTCATTGCAATAGCTTCAACTCCCTGGTCTATCCCATTCTCAATATGTGGCCACCAGGCATCTACATTGCGGCGCATATAATTCAATCCTTCCTGCTGGGCACTTAGATGGTAAGAAACTGCACCGCAGCAACCTGCATTCTCTGCTTTGATAAGTGAAATACCAAGCTTGTCCAGGATTCGTGCAGCAGCAGCGTTAATATTGGGCGCCATTGCTGGTTGCACACAACCATCGAGTACCAGCATCTTGCGTGTGTGCCGTGCTGAGGGCCATGTTCCCGCGTCTCTGGCTTTAGATGGAACTGAGTCTTTGATTCTTTTTGGAAGCAATGGCCGGACAATCTGTCCCAGTTTGAGCAGCGATGCGAAAAGACTAGGGTTGGGCAATACTTGGCGCAATGTGTACCTTATGATACCAGCCGTTAAACTACGCCCAACCTGCTTTTCGACAATATTACGGCATATATCTACTAATCTACCGTAGCGTACTCCAGATGGACAAACAGTTTCACAGGCTCGGCAGGTGAGGCAACGGTCCAAGTGCAATTGAGTTTTTTGGGTAGTCGCCTGTCCTTCTAGCACTTGTTTCATAAGATAAATGCGTCCACGCGGACTATCTAGTTCATCATCTAGCAACTGATAAGTTGGACAAGTAGCTAAGCAGAAGCCGCAGTGAACACAAGTCCGAAGTATGGTATCTGCTTCCTTCCCTTCAAGGGAGTCTTTGATAAAATCGGCGAGATTGGTTTGCATTTCTTACAGTTCCCGATACATTCGACTAGGATTAAGTATACCCACCGGATCAAATTTTTCCTTTATGCGTCGGTAGATCTCTATCATCTCTGACCCAGGAGGATGAAATACGGAAACAGACTGTTTGTTATTACGGAATAGCGTAGCGTTGCCACCTACGGAGCTTGTTGCTGACCGAACAGTATTTGCATCTATATCCATATTTTCACCACAGATAAACCAACGCAGCGCCCCCCCCCACTCGATCAATTGCTGTCCAGGTAATTGTAGTGGCGGTATGCTAGATTTTACGGACAAACGCCATAGTGATTTATCAGACCGAAAAAATGTGTGGGTTTGTTCGCGTATTGAATCCCAGAAACCCAACCCATCAGATATCTCTTCACCACCTAGTTTAGTATAAGCCGCACGTACTGCAGACTCAGCACCCGAAAGTCTCAATGTTAGTTTATTATCATAAAAACAAGTTGCGGAGATTGGCAGTGGTTTCCCGGCCCATTGATTCATTTTTTCAATGGCTGTAGCTTCTTCCATTTGCATGCGTAATGTCAGTTCAATGGGTGGTAACGGAAGAACCTTGAGAGAAATCTCTAGCAGCAATCCAAGTGTTCCCATTGAGCCTGTCATCAAACGAGAAATATCATAGCCCGCGACATTCTTCATTACTTGTCCGCCAAAATGCAGATCGTTTCCCTTGCCGTCGAGCATGCGTACTCCTAGTACAAAATCTCGGATCGCACCAACAAATGCCCGGCGCGGGCCAGACAATCCACTAGCAACACAGCCGCCGAGTGTGGCGCCAGGCCCAAAATGTGGTGGTTCGAATCCCAGCATTTGATTGTGCATCCGTAATTCAGCTTCAAGATTTGCTAGAGGAGTGCCAGTACGAGCAGTCATCACTAGCTCAGTTGGATCGTAATCAACGATACCGGTATAAGACGTAACACCAAGAATGTCGCTACTGTTCTCATTAATGTTGTTACCATAAAAGTCTTTACTACCTCCGCCGCGTATGCGCAATGGTGTTTTATGCTTGGCTGCTACGCGAATGGTATTGGTGCACTGGTCGATGATGTCTTTCATGGATTTTATTATGAAGCTTGTTTCAGTTGGTTCGGCCAATTGTTCAAAACCTAGGCAAATCTGGAAACTTTTCTTCATTCCGATGTACATGCATCGCACCGTGTTCTGCGCAGCGACGCAAAGTTGGTACAGCCTTCCCGGGATTTAATAATCCATCAGGATCGAATGCCGCTTTTACTGCGTGAAATATTTCCAGCTCCCCTGTTTTAAACTGCGAGCACATTTGATTGATCTTCTCTATGCCGACACCATGTTCACCGGTAATAGTTCCGCCGACTTGAATGCACATCTCGAGTATTTTTGCTCCAAATTCTTCGGTTTTTTTTAATTCTCCTGGCTGGTTAGCATCGTATAGGATTAATGGATGTAAATTGCCATCACCTGCGTGAAATACGTTCATACAGCGTAGGCCATACTCTATAGAAAGTTTTTCGATGCCACCTAATACACGCGCAAGATGCTTGCGTGGAATAGTACCATCCATACAGTAATAATCAGGTGAAACACGTCCGGCTGCGGGAAACGCAGCCTTACGCCCAGCCCAGAATTTAAGACGTTCAGTTTCGTTATTAGATGTTCTAATATCTATCGCATTACTCTTCTTCATAATTTCATTAATACGTTGGATTTCATCCATCACTTCCTCCGTTGTGCCGTCGGATTCACACAACAGAATTGCCTCTGCCTCAAGGTTATAGCCCGCATGGACATACTTCTCTACTGCGTGAGTAGCAATCTTGTCCATCATTTCCATGCCGGCGGGAATAATGCCTGCTCCGATTACATTAGCCACTGCATCGCATGCCTTTCGAATATCATCAAAGGCCGCCATGACTACCTGGGCTTTTTCCGGTTTGGGAATAAGTTTTACTGTAATTTCGGTAACGATACCTAGCATACCCTCACTGCCGGTCATAAGTGCCAATAAATCGTAGCCAGGAGTATCCAGGCAGGTACCGCCAATTTCAAGACATTTACCCTCAATAGTCATTACTCGCAGTTTGAGAATATTGTGCACCGTAAGTCCGTATTTAAGACAGTGCACACCTCCTGCATTTTCAGCTACATTTCCGCCAATGGAACAAGCAATTTGTGAAGAGGGATCAGGTGCGTAATATAGACCATATGTCGCCACAGCTTCGCTAATGGCAAGGTTACGCACTCCTGGTTGCACTCGCGCAGTGCGTGCAACCGAATCGATCTCAAGTATTCGCTTCAATTTGGCAAGCGATAATAAAATGCCCTTCGAATGGGGTAGCGCGCCACCAGATAACCCAGTTCCTGCACCTCGCGCAACAACAGGAGTTTTTGATGCATAACAAACCCGCAGAATCCTTATAACCTCTTCTTCAGTTCGTGGCAGTACCACGATCATTGGCGTTTGCCGATAAGCTGACAAGCCATCACACTCATATGGCCTTAGATCTTCAGTTTCATACAGCACCAAATCAGGTGGCAAGAAAATACGCAGATTATTGACGAGTTCGAGTGGGCGCATAGATTTAGGTTTTCTGAATTTCGTGGTTCGCTAATTTTTCCAGAGCTCGAATTATTACTGAACTATCAAATTTGGCATCACCTTGGGCGATGCAGGCATTGAACAATTCCTGGGTGGCCGCAGTATTAGGCAAATTTATTCCCAGTACATGTGCATTGGAGAGCGCAATATTTAAGTCCTTCTGATGTAGTTCGACACGAAACCCTGGATTAAATTCACGCTTGATCATACGCTCGCCATGAATTTCCAAAACACGCGATGAAGCAAAACTACCTTTTAGAGCCTGGCGTACTTTGTTGGGGTTGACGCCGGCCTTAGACGCGAGCAACAGTGCTTCACCTACCGCCTCGATGGTAAGTGCAACGATAATCTGGTTTGCAATCTTGCAGATCTGACCGGCGCCATTGTCGCCAACTAAGGTAATTCTCTTGCCCATTAATTCAAGAATAGGTTTTACTTTTTCAAACACCTGTTTTTGGGCGCCCACCATGATCGTAAGCGTGGCACTTTTTGCTCCTATATCTCCTCCCGATACCGGAGCGTCTACATAATAACAACCGAGATGGTTGATGCTGACGGCGAATTTCCTGGTTTCAATGGGAGAAATTGAGCTCATGTCTATCACGATCTTGCGTTGGGTCAACCCTTGTGCTACACCGTTTTCACCAAATAGTACTTTTCCTACATCAGGTGTATCCGGCAACATGGTGATGATGATATCGGCATTCTGTGCCACTTGTCTGGCGGAGGAAGAAACCTTTCCACCTTGTTCGATTAAGTTTCCAGGCACACCACTTCTAGAATGGAGGAATAACGAATGTCCACCCTTAATAAGATTCTCAGCCATAGGCTTTCCCATAATACCGAGACCGATAAAGCCAATGTTTTCCATAATTTTACTCTTAATAAAATACAACGCTTACTACCACTACTACCTACACTCCGTTCAGAGCATTCTCTAGTGTAAACTTTATTGACATCTATTATTCTTCAGAAAATGCTGTAATCATAAAAGGCAGGATTAATAATTTCAGGCCATGCCTAACAACCTTTCTTTTAAGAACATTAGCTGGCTACTGGGGTCTATAACCATGGTGTTGGCGCCTCATTTGCTGAGGTTGCCACCATGGGTATCACTGTTATGTGTTGCAGTAGTAATGTGGCGGCTTTATATCGCTTGGCATAGCCTCCATTTGCCACCTCGTTGGCTACTGTTAATGTTGTCTTTCATAGTAGTTGGCGGGACCTTCCTTACTTACGGTACGATTCTCGGGCGTGACTCCGGTGTTACCCTTCTAGTCCTCCTAACTGCCATGAAGTTAATGGAAATATACAGTCAACGCGATGCGATGATAGTGGTATTCCTCGGCTATTTTATCGTAATCACCAATTTTCTTTATTCCCAAACTATTCTAACCGCCCTATACATGCTACTTGCAGTTCTAGTGATTACTGCCACACTGATTGGTCTTAACCACATATCAGAACGCCAGAAAACCATTGTGCAGATTCGGTTTGCGAGTGTATTGCTGGTACAGTCGATACCGCTGATGCTTATTCTGTTCGTATTCTTCCCGCGTGTACAAGGCCCGTTGTGGGGATTGCCACAAGATGCCTATTCTGGCATATCTGGCCTGTCTAATACCATGACACCAGGAAGCATTAGCCAGCTTATTTTGTCAGATGAAGTAGCGTTTCGGGTTAATTTCGAAGGGGTGATTCCAAAGCCTGACCAACTCTATTGGCGCGGCCCTGTTTTCTGGTATTTTAATGGCAAGGACTGGTTGCCCGGAAAGAAAACTCCTCGTGGCTTCTTTAAATACGAGAGACTAGAAAATCGAGTGCAATATACAGTTACACTGGAGCCCCACAACAATCACTGGCTGTTCGCGCTGGACATGCCAGCGATGCTTCCCCCAGAAAGTACTGGATCAAACGATTACCAAGTACTGTCTCGCACACCGGTGAGGAGTCGGATGCGTTACAAAATGACGTCTTATCTGAGCTATACAGTTGGCTTGGATGCAGATGAAAAAGAGTTATACCGCGCATTGCAGTTACCTCCCGATACTAATATTGGCGGCAATAAGCGAGCAAGGGCGCTGGCTGCATCGTGGCGGCAGGATATCGATAGTGATGAGGCAATCATGCGAAAAGCGCTTTCCATGTTCCGTAACCAGAAATTTTATTACACATTGCTACCGCCATTACTGGGGGACAATCAAGTGGACGAATTTCTGTTCGATACCCTCCAAGGATTCTGCGAACATTATTCTTCCAGTTTTGTGTTTTTAATGCGCTCAGCAGGGGTACCGGCGCGAGTGGTTACCGGCTATCTGGGCGGAGAAATCAACTTGATAGGTAATTACATGATTGTACGTCAATCTGATGCTCATGCTTGGGCCGAAGTATGGCTGAAAGATCGCGGTTGGGTAAGAGTAGATCCAACTGCATCGGTTTCGCCAGAACGGATAAATTCTGGCATTGCTACCGTAGTGTCGTACTTTGACCAGCTACCTATGATGGTGCGTACTGAGTTTGAATGGCTGCGTAGTATGCGCATGTCGATGGATGCAATTACAAACAGCTGGAATCAATGGATTCTGGGATACAACCCAAAGCGACAAGTGGAATTTCTGTCTCGCGTCGGAATGAAAGCACCGGATTGGACAAGCATGACTATCGCTCTGATTACAGGTACCGGCATCCTTATGCTTATTCTTGTCGCCACCATGTTGTTGCAGTTACGTAATCACACCGATCCGGTACAAGTGGCCTATCTTAAATTCTGCGACAAATTGGCCAAAAAGGGTATACTGCGCAAACCATACGAAGGTGCTCGTGATTATGCAAAAAGACTAGCTGGGCTCAGACCAGATATCTCACAAACTACGAATGCAATCAGCGAGCTTTATATTGCACTTCGTTATGGAACACTCGAGAAAAAAGAAGCTGTGCAAGAATTACAGCGACGGGTGGTAGAATTTAGAGCATGATTGAGAGCTTGAGTAATCAGCTTAGATGTGAAGAATACTTTAACATGATCATATCTGAGTAGTGCAATTGATACCATTGTTAGTTCAGTACCGCCAAGTAAATCGTTAGTTTTAGAAAAAATCTGTGAGAGGAGTATAGAGTAGTAACTCTCCAGTGGTACGACTACTCTATTGACCGCAACGCATCAAACTTGCTTAGTCACTATTGGGTATCTGGAAGGGACCTGAGCAAGAACGTCACAATGTTTGGCTTGTAGGCCCCAGGGAATTGTAATTCTTTTTGCGGATAGATTATTTCCGCTACACTAGCTTCACCGAAACAATCGGGTCAATTCCACCCCAGGATCATTTGAGCGCATTAGAGCTTCTCCTACTAGAAATGCATTGACATGATGATCGCGCATCAAAGTTACATCAGCAGGTACGAGTATGCCGCTTTCAGTGATAACAATGTACCCTGTAGATACTTCGCTTCTGCCTGGCGGAATGACAGTAAAATTTCCTGGCTCTTCTTGACGAGAATCCTTTATGGTATTCGTTTCACAAAGAATCGGCTGTTCTGGTAATGAGTTCGTGCTTCCTGGTGGGATTTGACTGAGAAGATTCAGCGTAGTGTCTAGCTGTGTTTCAAATGTGTGTAGGTTGCGATTGTTGATACCCACTAACGGAGTGTTTAATTGAAGTGCAAGTGCCAACTCTGCACCATCGTGGACTTCCGCCAGGACTGCCATACCAAGAGAATGGGCCAGGGTTTCGAGTTTAAGCATTTGGGCAATTACTCTATCCATTTCCCCGTTTTTCTCTGTAAATAGAGGAGAGTTTAAGAAAATTGCGACGACAAGCAAAATGCAGTCTGCTCCCATAGCACGCGCCTCAAACACTTGATATTCATCAAGCATAAAATCCTTACGTAGTACTGGTAGATTGCAAGCGGCACGCGCCAGCCTCAAGTCTTCTGCACTACCTTGGAAGAACTGTTTGTCGGTCAGTACTGACAAGCAGGTTGCGCCATGTGACGCGTAGCTACCAGCGATGTCAGCAGGGTTGAAATGTTCTCGCAATAGGCCCCTGCTAGGGCTGGTCTTCTTAATCTCCGCGATGACTGCGGGTAATCCAGTGGCAATTTTATTACGGATAGCGCCAGTGAAATCCCGAGGTGGACCGGCAGCTTCAGCTTCTGCACTAATCACGACAAGAGGTTTCTTAGTTCTTGCAGCAGAAATTTCTTGTGTTTTCACGGTAAGGATTTTCTGCAGGATGTCAATCATCTACAAATTTTATCGAAAAATAGATAACTAAAAACGTTTTGAGTCGGACAGATCAAAGAGGATGGGCAAGTTTTACAAATTTTTCACTATGTGTTTGATATTATTTACTATAGGAACAAAGTTATATTTAAAAATAGATTTCAGTTTATCTTCATTCAGATAAAAAAACTAATAGTCGCGTGGTATCTACTAAGATCATTTTTCAACATCTTTTGATTCGTCAATTATCTTATTATCAAGCAGCATATCAACCCAGAAATTCATATCAAGATCTCTGATCTTTATAGAAAATTGGAAATAGGGTTTCTTTTTAACTTCAATATTATACTTACCGAGTGAAAGTGCTATGCAGATTTCACGGATACTTTCCAGTAAACCTAGACTAAGCGTTACATGGCCTTTGTTGTCAACGATACCAAAAGCTTACTATTTTCCTCTTTGTTCATGGCTTCTCCTTGCATTTTTTATGTCCTTTACGACTCAAGATTATTTTTTATTGGTAAATTTCACCAACTCTTGTAATTTTTTTCTAGCTGAGCCGTTTTTTACTGCTATACGGGCTTTTTCTACGCCTTGTTCCAGTGATTCTGTTACACCAGCAACATAAATCGCTGCGCCTGCATTAAGTAGCACTATATCCAGCGCTGTCCCGGGCTGATTATCTAGAACAGACAACAACATTTCTTTGGACTGTGTGCTATCCTGAGCTGTAATCGTTGCAATGTTGGTGGTTTTCATACCAAAATCCTCAGGTTTGATGGTGTATTCGGTCACTTTTCCGTGCCGAAGTTCTCCTACCCAAGTCTCACTAGCGATGGTGATTTCATCCAGTCCATCTTGGCCATGCACCACCATTACATGATGGCTATCCAAGCGCTGCAGCACGTGCGCCAATATTCCAACAAGTTCAGGGCTAAACACGCCTAACACCTGATTCTTTGCTCCAGCAGGATTGGTTAATGGTCCTAAGATGTTAAACAGGGTGCGTACTCCTAGCTCACGACGTACCGGTGTTACATGTTTCATGGCGCTATGGAAATTGGGGGCAAACATAAAACCTACACCTATTTCGTTGATGGCTTGAGCCACTTGTTGCGATGTTTGATTAAGATTGACACCCAGGGTTTCAAGCACATCAGCGCTTCCTGATTTACTGGAAACAGCGCGTCCTCCATGCTTAGCAATACGAGCTCCGGCAGCTGCCGCTACAAATGCTGCAGCGGTAGAAATATTGAAAGTATGCGCAGTATCGCCACCAGTGCCACAAGTATCCACCAGACTCTGGAGATCAGTGACACTTACCTTCGTAACAAATTCGCGCATCGCCTGTGCAGCTGCAACGATTTCCCCAATGGTCTCCTTTTTAACTCGTAATCCACTGATTATGGCGGCCATGAGTACAGGCGACATTACTCCCTCCATGATCTGACGTATGAGCGAGAGCATTTCATCATGAAAAATTTCGCGGTGTTCGATTACGCGAGTAAGCGCTTCTTGCGGTTTCATGATGTAATCTTTTTGTTGTTTACCCACCATCTTTTTCACTGTTGCTACTTACTGGGTAAGAAAGTTCCCAAGTAATTTGTGTCCGTGTTCGGTCAGGATGGACTCTGGGTGAAACTGTACACCCTGAACCGCCAGTGTCTTGTGACGTACACCCATGATTTCACCGTCTTCGGTCCATGCAGTTATTTCCAGGAAATCTGGCAGACTTTCGTGTTCGATGACAAGAGAATGATAGCGTGTGGCAGTGAATGGATTTGGCAAGCCGCGAAACACACCAGTGCCATTATGAGAAATCAGTGCGGTTTTTCCGTGCATGAGTTGCTTGGCGTGGATAATTTTTCCGTCGAATGCTTGCCCTATACTTTGGTGGCCTAGACATACCCCTAAAATGGGAACCTGGTTACAACAGCGCTTAATTAACGGTATTGACACACCTGCTTCCTTGGGCGTACAGGGGCCAGGGGAAATCACGATAAACGAGGGCCCCA
>SMXG01000026.1 GCA_004356775.1 Betaproteobacteria bacterium
AAAGCATATGACGCTGGGAAACTTGGGGAATATGCGTTTTTTGGAATCTGAACTAGCCGTTATTGAGGACAAGATTACTTAATCTCCTTTACCAAGACGTATTGCGTTACCGTATTGGTTACCTCTTGCATGAATGCTACCCCTAGCGTACATGCTGTACCTATCACGTTCACGTCAGTCCACTGCATTACTAATACATATATACTGCTTGATGGGCAAGAGCGAAGAGTTTACCCCTAGAGAATCATAATGGAACGCGGAGGTATGGATAGTATGGAACTGACCCACCCCTTCCTAAACTAGGTATCCTCTTCTTTCCTTTCTCTAATTTTCTCGAAAACTTTTCTAGAAAAAAATCGGTGAATGACCGCTCTCAACCAAATGCAGAAATTCGTGAATAATTGTTTCTAACCACTTCTGCCTATCACTGTAAATATCCCCAGTGCTTATCCAATGATGTGTGTTTTCTCACAGAAGATTTTTTTCAGAGTGATTATTCTGTACTGGCATTGTTCTGATAGGCTTTTCGGCCAGAGTCTTATCATAACGAGCATGTAAAACCGTTAATGGGCAATGATCTTTGAAACTGTAGAGATGTTTTGAATGGGTTTGCTGACCGGGCTTGGGAGAAGTGCAATGGGGGCCATGACCGTTAAGGCCATATTTTTAAACATCCCAGTCCTTAAAGGAGATAGTTATGGACTCGATGGTAATTCTTCTCATAGCAGTCGTACTAGTCATTTTTGTATGTTCTAAGCAAAAGGGTGAACCATATTGAAACTGATCTCGAGACCTTGGGTAGGGCTACTAGTAAGGAGGATCTTCTAACTACAACACAGAGAACTCAGAACTTATAATCCTATTAGCCGATGCTCTGGCGACTTGTGTATTTGTCTACCGCACTGGCTTTTCTTTTTGGTTATTGGGATAATAACTCGACGCTTTTGGGCCTAGTCTTGAATGTCCGCTTTTGGCACAAAGCAGATATTCAACCAAGTAGAAAAATATGCGTACCTCATTTACGCTATTATCATGTTCCCATATAAGCAGTGACCCTAATCCCCTTAGACCGCAAACAACTTATTCTGGAATACGCAAAATATCGTTTCGTAAAGAATCATACGCTAGAACAGGTAGCAGCAAGTCATGGCATCACCAAGTGAATTCTAAACACTTGGTTAATATCACCAGGTGAGGAATACCGAGATTTATGTCAGCTTTGAATAGACAATATATTGGCAGAGGCGAAAGAGGAAATAGATAACGTAACAGATAACTTTCCTCTCGCGAGGGAAAATTCAAAGTGGAGGACTGCAACTTGGTATGCGGAAAGACAAGACCAACAACGATATGGCGGTCACCGGGTAAACATTAATGTAGGCAACAGCAGCATGTCTACGGAAGAAGAACTTGACGAGGATGCCATCACTCTATTAGAGCTCACCTAGTGAAAGAGTGATTGCACATTCATTAATATTATTCGCAGTTCTGTTAATTTTTCTTTTCACAGTCTCGCGCCATCCTTTGCGCAACGACAATTTGAGAAGGTATCATCATTTTATCTACTATTTATCATGATTCGATGCTTCGTGTTATTATTATTTTTCTTCTAGAATCATCCAAATATCCTACGTTCTGGGTGAGTCCCATTTTGAATGTAAAAACTCTTCCAAACATTTCACCCCCAGTATAGGGAACACATTTAAGCACAATCGAGCTGTGGCTCTTTTTTGACCAATCACAGGGCAACTGAAAAAAACCATTATAATAAATCGCCGTATTGTCTCTGGAAACAGATAACTTTATTTTACTTATTAAATCTTTCCCTTCTCGTTCATATCCATCCCATTTCCCAATGGTAATGTGTGTTCCAAAAGAGTAATTTATGCCGAAGCTGCTAGTAATAACAAAGGCGGCTATCAGTATATAATTTATATTTCCAATAATCTTCTTATCCATTAAAGCTAAACAATCTTCATTATGATGTCCTGGTATTTATCCCATGTTCTTACCTATACGTTTTTTTACAGATTTCTGATCCGTCTTGTAGTCCAACAGAGCCCGCATTCACTCTGCTGCTTGTATTTCAAATAGTGTCAGGGTCAGCGGGTAAGGGCTTCTGTTGATTCTTTTTCAGACTCGGCAACAAAAAAACCACTCTACGATCACGCTAGCACTCCTCAAAGCTAGTATTAAAGTTAACTGTAGTTTTTGTATATCGAATTTTCCAATTCATCTATGAAATTTAATTATTGTCATGTTTCCTGATTATTTAATATTTTCTGAAACACAACTATATTGAGCAAATGCGGTTACAAAATGGTTACATTTTTTAACTAAAGGAAATCCTGATCTAAGAATTACAAGAAAACTTATTGTTTAATAAAATATGTTTTGTTAAGATCAAAACAAAATACGCTAGGATAATGAATCTTGTAAAGAATTCCTAAGAGAATCATGAATCATCGGTCTTAATGAGTCCTATAGTTTTCCATACTCTGGATTGTTTTTCTTCCGATTATAACCCACCACACCGCGCAAGAGACGTACTATATAGTAGCTTATCCAACTCATTGTACGACTAACCCATGATTGGTCTTTCCATTTTTCTTGCAACACCCGTGTCGATTCTTCTGCCATAGCACTTTCCAAGCAGAGTCGTAGTTCGGCTGCGAATAATTTATCATCTACTACTACATTGGCTTCCCGGGCCAGTAACAAACTGAAGGGATCAATATTAGAAGAACCCACAGTAGTCCAATGCCGGTCAATTACAGCTACTTTTGCGTGCAAAAAACTCTTGTGATACTCGTAAATTTCAATACCAGCATCTAATAGGCTTCCATAGAGCGCTTGCGTAGCATAATGCTGCAAGTGGTGTTCTATTCTGCCTTGCAAGAGTAACACCACGCGCAAACCGCGTCGAGCAGCATCGCTAAGGGCACGACGGAGATTGATACCAGGTAGGAAGTACGCGTTGGCAATGATGATTTCGCTGTGCGCATTAGTAATAGCGTGGAGGTAAACTTCTTCTATATCATGTCGGTGACGAAAATTATCGCGTATCACGAGTGCCCCACGCTGGTTACCGCAGGGCTGGTTAGTTGGACATGGTATTTCATTGTGTTTCACCCAGCGTTTTTTAAGGCGCGCCAATGCTACTATCATCCATAGATGCCTAGCAGCCAAAATAATCTTGCTTTGCAGTGGGCCCTCGATCGAAATCGCGAAATCGAAACGTGGAGGTAGTGGTTCGGAATGGTTGAGATCATCGATTACATTAATTCCGCCGACAAAAGCAATGTTTGCATCTATTACTGCCAGTTTTCGATGCATCCGCCGTAACCGGTTGCGCTGTAACCCAAAGGGTGAAATCTCTTTCCTGAAAATGAGTACTTGTACGCCGGCCTTAAGCATGCTCTGTATCACTTCTTGCGGTAAATTTTGAGAACCGAATCCGTCCAGTAGAAGACGGACTGTCACATCACGCCTTGCAGCTCTCTTCAATGCTTCAGAAATGCGAATACCAGTAGCGTCATGCTCAAAAATGTAGGTTTCAAGATGCACCTCATGCTGTGCTCTATCAATAGCCGATTCTAGTGCCGGAAAATATTCTGTACCGTTACGTAGCAGGGTGATACGATTGCCTTCGACAAAGTCAGGTACACTCATCTACGAACCATCCTCGCAGACAGTACGGCATGATCAGAAATTTTCGACCAAGGACGACCCTGGTGTACCTGAGTTTTTTCCACGTAAAAACCACGCGTATAGATTCGATCAAGGCGGAATAGTGGTAACCATGAAGGGTAGCTACGCGCTGCTCTGCCGCCGGTTAATTCGAAAACTTCGGTCAGATCAAGTCGTTTAACCAGAGTGTGGCTTACCATTTCCCGCCAGTCGTTGAAATCACCGGCAATAATCAGCGGTGCTTGCGGCGGCACTAGTTGTTCGATACGTCGACTTAGGGCCTGCAATTGTTTCTGCTTTCCGCATGTAAACAATCCTAAATGGATACAAACGCAATGCAAATTCTTCTGCCAGCCGGGAACACCAATTTCGCAGTGGAGGATGCCACGGTTCTCGTACCGGTGTGCTGAAACGTCTTCGTTGTCCCAAAGTACTATGGGATAGCGGCTAAGAATTGCGTTGCCGTGATGTCCTTCGTCGTACACCGTATTCTTTCCATAGGCAAAATCAGGCCACACCGAATCGGCTAGGAACTCATGCTGCGGACTGTCTGGCCAGTTTCCATAGCGGGTAGAGTGGCCCTTGTGGTGGCCGATTACTTCTTGCAAAAAGATTACATCGGCATTGAGAGCCCGCAAGTGATCGCGCAGTTCGTGTATAACCATGCGTCGGTTGAAATGCGAAAATCCCTTATGAATATTGTAAGTGGCTATATGCAGCTTATCGAACATGTGATGAACGGTAAGATTGGTGTCGTTTATAGGATGTAGGGATAGGGCACGCCTTACCTGCTCTCGTATATCGTCTCGTATATCGATTACCCTATGAAACTTCCAACATTCGTTCCAGAGCAAGTTTAGCGAGCTTTGCCTCCGTTTCCGGCACTTTAATCTGATTTACTACTTTTCCTGCTACCAGATTCTCCAGCGTCCAAGCAAGATGTTGTGGATCAATACGAGCCATGGTAGAGCACATACATACTGTCGGAGACATGAATTGTACAATCTTCCCCTTAGGTTTGAATTCCTCAGCAATGCGGCTGACTAGATTTAACTCGGTGCCCACTAGCCAGCGAGTGTCTTTCTTTGCTTCTCGGATGGTATTAATGATGAATTCAGTAGAACCAACGTAATTGGAATTATTACAAACTTCAAAACTACATTCTGGATGGGAAATCACCAGGCCATCAGGATACTGGTTACGGAAGCGCAAAATATGCTGTGGTTGAAACATCTGGTGAACCGAGCAATGTCCCTTCCATAGCAAGATTTTAGCTTTTCTTATTTGTTCCTGGGTAAGTCCACCCATCAGTTCGTCAAAATCCCATACTGGCATCTCATCCAGTGAAATGCCCAGTTTGTGTCCACTCCAACGCCCTAAGTGTTGATCAGGGAAAAACAGTACTTTCTCGCGACGTGAGAAAGACCATTGTAGAATCTCAAGAGCATTACTAGAAGTGCAGACGATACCGCCATGTTTACCACAGAAAGCTTTCAGATCGGCTGCAGAGTTGATATAAGTTGCAGGCGTGATCATCTCGTCAGGATCAAACACTTCTGCCAATTCACGCCAAACTCGTTCTACCTTGGAGTGGTCTGCCATATCAGCCATGGAGCAGCCTGCTGCGAGATCGGGCAGAATAGAGACTTGCTCTGGTTTAGACAAAATATCAGCTACTTCAGCCATGAAGTGCACACCACAAAATATTAAGTATTTTGCGTCAGCTTGGCTGGCAAGGCGCGAAAGTTTAAGGGAATCGCCGGTCAGATCGGCGTATTTATAAACATCTGCTCGTTGATAGTGGTGTGCAAGTATAATCGCACGTTTTCCCAGCGCAGTTTTTGCCGCAACAATACGCTGTTCACAGGCATCATCCTCTAGCGTGTCAAATTGTTTAAGCTCAATAGCTTCTGCTTGCATAGTTACTCCAATACCTAACAAGGAAAACACATTACTTCAATGAGACCAGAATACCAGATATGAGTTCTTGTAGATTCTTAAAGCGTATTATTTTCTTATCTTCTACGTCTTTATCGTGTGACCAGTTTGCGTATTGCTTCCGCATTGCTCCATGAAAAAACTTTTTCCGCGGCTTCTTGTAGGGGGAGCCAGGTATAACACAGATGTTCTCGTGCTGCCACGGTGACCGGAATGGATTCCGGCAAAAGCAAGCCAAAGGCATGTTCAGTATTGTGCGTCACTTCTGGGGCGTAACGCCATTTCCATTCCTGAAAAATCTCATATTTACTCAGAAGATTCAAGTCGGTTAACAAAAAACTAGCTGCATTCAGTCCCGTTTCTTCAGCGATTTCTCGTGCTGCTGTTTGTGATAGCGTTTCGCCCTGGTGTTGGCTACCAGTCACTGACTGCCAATAACCGGGGTGGTCGGTTCGCTCCAGCAACAAGACCTGCAGATCAGGAGTATGGATCACTACCAGAACAGAAATGGGGGTTTTATATCTCTCCATGACATCGGGTTAGAAGCACCGAGTGGAACCGCAGAATGTCCTTATCAGGTTAGTATCAGTGCTTCAAACGTTCGGCATCTCAGTGTCTTAGCTGTATATGTAGCTCTCGTAACTGCTTTTCATCCACCACGCTTGGTGCTTGTGTCAACAAGCACTGAGCACGCTGAGTTTTGGGGAAGGCGATAACATCGCGTATCGATTCTGCACCCGTCATCATAGAGACTACACGATCAAGGCCAAATGCAATTCCACCATGAGGCGGTGCACCATATTGCAAGGCTTCCAACAAAAAGCCAAATTTTTCTTGGGCTTCATTAACTCCGATATTCAGAGCACGGAACACTTTCAACTGTATTTCTTGACGATGAATACGTACCGAGCCTCCTCCAATTTCTGAGCCATTCAGCACCATATCGAACGCCTTTGATAGCGCTTTGCCAGGATCGGTCTCCAACAAATTCTCATGACCATCTGCGGGGGAAGTGAATGGATGATGCAGTGCCTGCCAGCGATTTTCTTCCTCGTTTCGTTCAAACATTGGAAAATCTATAACCCATAAAGGTCTCCAACCAGGTTCAGCAAGACCTCGATCTTGTCCAACTTTTGCACGTAACGCACCCAATGCCTCATTAACTATTTTGGCTTTACCGGCACCAAAAAATATAAGATCATGATTTTTAGCACCAGTACGCTCAAGAATAATTTTTACTACTGCCTCTGGTAAGAATTTCAATATTGGTGACTGCAGTCCTTCAAATCCTTTCTCCAAAGTATTAACCTTGATGTAGGCAAGCCCTTTGGCACCATAAATCCCAACAAAACTAGTATAGTCGTCTATTTCCTTACGTGATAGTTCGCTACCTTGAGGCACACACAGTGCCGCTACACGCTCACCAGGTTTCAGCGCAGCTTCGTGGAATACCTTGAACTCCACTTCCTTCATTACATCGGTAAGCTCAGTTAGCACCAATGGTATGCGTAAATCAGGCTTATCAGAACCATATTTCGACATAACTTCAGAATATGTCAGGCGTGGGAAGGGAGATTGCAAATTAATTTGCATTACACAACTGAACAAGCTACAAATCATTTCTTCCATCAGCGTCATGATCTCAGTTTCGGTGAGGAAAGATGTCTCAATGTCAATCTGTGTAAATTCTGGCTGACGGTCGGCACGTAGGTCTTCATCGCGAAAGCATTTAGTAATCTGATAATATCGATCAAACCCAGAGACCATCAGCAATTGCTTGAATAATTGCGGTGATTGTGGAAGTGCAAAAAAATGTCCAGTGTTGATGCGTGATGGCACCAGATAGTCACGTGCTCCCTCCGGTGTAGATTTGGTTAACATCGGCGTTTCCACATCGATGAAGCCATGTTGGTCGAGAAACTTACGAACCGTCATCGTAACTTTGTGTCGTAACCGCAAATTTGTCTGCATCTGTGGGCGTCTAAGATCAAGATAACGATACTCTAGACGTACAGACTCGCTTAAGTTCTCGTCGTCCATCATAAAAGGTGGTGTCAGCGAGGAATTGAGTATTTCAATAGACTGTGCCAATACTTCAATTTCACCGCTGATGAGATTTGAATTGACAGTTCCTTCAGGACGATGCCGAACTATGCCGATGATTTTGAGTACGAACTCGTTTCGGATTTTTTCCGCACTCTGGAACGTGACTGCGTTGTCTGGATCACATACAACTTGCACTAGACCTTCACGATCGCGCATGTCAATGAAAATTACTCCGCCATGGTCGCGGCGGCGATGTACCCAACCGAAAAGAGTGATAGTCTGATTGAGGTATTGAGTGTTAATGAGGCCACAGTAATTGGTGCGCATGGAATGTTGGGAATCAGGGTTCAGTTAGGATTTGTAACTTTGTAAGAAGCCGGTGTTATTTCATAGTACTACCTCTTTATCGATCAGGATCCTTATTACTATTGCTGGGGGGAGGCAACACCCATGGAAATAATGTACTTCAGTGCCACATCTACGCTCATATCAAGTTCAATTACATCACTTCTCGGCATCATCAGGAAGAATCCGGAAGTGGGGTTGGGCGTGGTCGGTACATAGACGCTGATATAATCACCCTTAAGGTGATTGACTATGTCGCCCCCCGGCTGGCCAGTCATGAACGCAATCGTCCACGAGCCTTCGCGTGGATACTGGATCAGTAGTGCCTTGCGGAAGGCATCCCCTTGGCTTGAGAATAACGTGTCACTTACCTGTTTAATACCATAGTAAATTGACTTAACCACCGGGATGCGCCACAACACTCCTTCCCAGAACGACACTAGCTTCTGGCCGATGATATTGGTTGTCAGTAGGCCCGTGACAAATACCACAAGTAGCGTAAGAACCGTACCTATGCCAGGAATATTCATGCCCAGCAAGTTTTCAGGTTGCAGATTTTCGGGTAGCAGGAGTAGCGACTGATCCATGGTGCTGATTAAAAACTTCAGAACCCAGATAGTCATGCCCAATGGTACCCAGATAAGGAGTCCGGTAATGAAATAGCGTTTCATATTGAGCAATATCCGTGTTAACTATTTATTTAGTAGTGGGGGGTGGTACCGTGCCAGTACTGGCTGCTGGCGCAGTATCGGATGCGGTTTTAGGTGTGGTATCAGGTGTAGCAGAAATAGCCTTGTCCTTTACCTCCGTTTCTACTTTTGGCTTTGGTCGTGCACCGTTCTTGAAATCGGTGGCATACCAACCACTACCTTTCAACTGAAAGCCAGCAGCAGAGACAAGCTTAGTATAGACACTGCCGCCACATGCAGGACAGACTGCGATAGGTGCTTCGCTTAGCTTTTGCAGGTGTTCTTTTTTAGAACCGCAAGATCCGCATTGGTATTCATAAATAGGCATATATCCTCCAGCAACACAGAATTAAGAATAAGGGGATTATACCTCAACCACTTGGTTACACAGTGAGAATGTAGGGATGGTTGTGACATTTGAAGAAGTAGAGACAGATAGGAAAGTTTATGCAGAAATAGATTTGGCTGCACTACAGGGCCAATTTTAAGTGTCTTTTACAAGGTATTTTAATCTGCAACTTTTCCTCTCATGGCCTTAATCTGCCCTCGCCTGAGCTTTGTTATCAAGGCGTTTCTTTTCAGAGCTGCGAGTTGGTTTGGTTAAATTACGTTTTTTAGGGGGTGAGCTGTGTTTTCAATGAGTTCATATAACCTTCTTAAAGATTTTTCCCGATTCTTCTCCTTACTACGGTATTGCTGTGCTTTGAGAACTATGACGCCTCCTGAAGTAATACGCTGATCATTCAATCTTAGCAAGCGTTGTTTGTAAAGATCAGGTGACGATGAAGCGTCAATGTCAAAACGCAAATGGATTGCGCTCTAAACCTTGCTTACATTTTGCCCGCCATCTCCCTGTGCCCGGATTGCATGAATCCCTATTTCACTATTGGCAATAGCAATAGTAAACTTATTAGAAATAGGTGGTATTTTTCTGAGACATTCTTGGTGTGAGTATTCTTAGCCATTTTAAACCAGGGTAACATACAAGACAGAACAAAAAGCTTAATAAACGTAGTGTTAGTTCTAATATAGTAGATTGAGATTTTTCCCGATTTATTCTCTCCAAGCTTACCTTATAAAAGGTTTATCTTTAGACCTTGCATTCCATTCAAAAATGTTTATAATTACGAATCGTTATCATTAGCAATTACATAAGTATACCAAATGGGGTGAAACAGTGAGTTCAATAATGAATAAGCCAAGCTTAGTCCCAGAAACTGTTGTTGATAAGGATAAGAACCAATTCGTCATGTCAAATCGAAGCAAACCTATCTGTAGCGATACTTTGTTTTCACATGGAAACGAAGTTTTTATTCAGCATCAGGGCGAACAATACCGTTTGCGTCGTACGCGCAATGGCAAGTTGATATTGACTAAATAGTGGATTTAAGGCGCTTATCATGTATATTTGTATCTGCAAAGGTGTAACCGATACCGCAATCCGTAAGGCTGTTTGTCAGGGTGCTGACCGGATGAGAGATTTGAAGGTTTGTCTTGGAGTGAGCGAGCAATGTGGAATATGTGCTACTCACGTACAAGAGGTATTGGAGCAAGCACTGATGAAGAAAATCCTACCGCAACATTTTTTACCTATACCCGCGCGTTCATACGAGACACCCGCCTGAGGAGGCAAATATGAAAGGTAATACAGACATTATTCGGTTACTAAATAGCCAGCTACAAAACGAAATGACTGCCATCAACCAGTATTTTTTACATTCACGTATGTATAAGAACTGGGGATTTAACAGCCTAGGCAAGCACGAGTACGAAGAGTCTATCGAGGAAATGAAACATGCCGATATGTTGATCGAACGTATTTTATTTCTGGAGGGCTTACCCAACCTGCAAGAGCTAGGCAATCTCATGATTGGTGAAAAAGCGGAAGAGTGTGTAGCTTGTGATCTCAAGCTGGAAATAGTCTCACGTAAAACCCTATTAAGTGCCATTACTGCTTGTGAAGCTGCTAAGGACTACGTTTCACGGGAATTGTTTGAGCATATTATGGAAGATACTGAAAACCACATTGACTGGTTAGAGATTCAGTTGGAAGTGATGCGTAAAGTTGGTGCCCAGAACTGGCTCCAAAGCCAGATGTAAATTTTTCCGTCGCTGCTGGCTTTCCTCTTACGCCAGTAGCAATTTAGCCAGCCAGCCCATCTCCGGGCAAGCCAGCTTTTTTTGGCTTACCTTTCTAGGGAGTAAGGGTTGTGAAACATCTGAAAGAAAGTTCCTTAGGTACTATTGTTCCGTTTTCGATTCCAAGTGTAACTCACGCTGAAGAGTTGCTATTTTCATGTCTACATGGCGTTGAATCCGTTTTTGAATACATACGGCATGATGTTGCCATAAAAGGAGATACTCGCCGTAACTCGTTTTCCATCTGTATACAGAAATTGCTGGAAAAGAAATTCGACAACATCATCGAACACTTCACCAAGGCTAATGAGGAGATTCTTTTTCTCTTGGGAAAAATATTAACTAAGAAAGCGCATTACTCGATAGAGGCTGAGTTTCACTTTGCTAAGCTGAAAGCCTCCAGCAAACAACAGGCGCTACTGACTGACATTGTGTTGGAACATAGACTCGTCGCTACAGAAGTTTCTATAACATGTGGTGCGGATTGGTTGCCTCTAGTTAAGGATACCACCGAGCATGTTGCAGCATATCCTTCAAAACATACATCAGCTTATAAGACCTATAAGCAAAAGCAAGTTGGCTGTTCTGATAATCTTGATTTTGCAGGAAGGTGTGTCCTATGTGTTGCTGGGCGCGTTAGGTTGTACCCTGAATACCATCGTCTGGTAGAAACTTCTGTGGGTAATTTGTTGATTTTTCGTGGCGACCAGAAAGACGATATGGTTCGACTGTACTCATTAATTGTCGGTGCTGATACGGTGGTTTGTCTAGCTGACCGCGTAAACCATGAATTTATTTCGCTGTGAAACGCTATTATAAGAGCACAGGCAAGCCCTGTACGCTGCTGGAACGCTCCAATTTGTCTACCTTTCGCAAAGGAATAGAGACACTGGTTAGCGCTCCTGTCCGGTCGACGGTTTTTTAACTTGCATGACAGAAAATTAGATTTCCTACTAACAAAGTTTAGTAATTCTGGCGCATAGTAGCTGAACGCTTTACTGCTAGCTAGTATAGGTGCGCAAGAGAGTACCTGTTACTAACTAGGAATATTACTTTTACGATGAGGCAAGTGTGTGCACCCTGATTCAGATTTTCTTTTCCAATTTAATACGAAAACGTGCCGGAATCAGAACCCGATACAGTAATTTTCAAACACTATTCACAGCAAAATTGCTTAGCGTGATAATTTATTTCGGAGTAGCCACAATGGCTTTTTCCTACGAAACTTTTGCAGAGTCAAAGATTGTTACTGGTACTACGGAACAAACATACGACATTTCTGCAGGTTCACTAAAAAATGCTCTCGATCATTTTATAAAACAGACAGGGATTAGCCTTTACTATGATGTTACAGAAGTGGAAGGCATTACTACAAAAGGGCTAAAGGGCAAGTTTTCTACTCAGAAGGGGCTAGATCGCTTACTGAACGAAAGTGGTCTGCAAGCGATGCCACAGGCTGAGGGTTATATCGTGAAGAAAGCTCAAACACCTAAACCTGAAACCAAGTCTACAAAGAAGCCAACTGTTTTGCCAACGGTAAAAATTTCCGCAGACAAAGACAGCGGTTATGCTGCCCCAAGAAGTACCACTGCAACGAAGACAAACACTTTGTTACGTGATGTTCCCCAGTCTATAACGGTAGTCACACAAAAACAGATCCAGGATCAAGCACCCCTTAGTATGGCTGAGGCTGTGCGTTATGTGCCAGGGGTAGGTGTGTCGACAGGCGAGGGTAATCGTGATGCGCTGGTTTTTCGTGGCAATCGCTCCACTGGGGATTTCTATATTGATGGCATACGCGATGACGTTCAGTATTTCCGCGATCTTTATAATATTGACAGGATTGAAGTATTAAAAGGTGCCAATGGGATGATTTTCGGACGCGGTGGCTCGGGTGGTGTGATCAACCGAGTCAGTAAGGAGGCCAACTGGGCACCGATAAATGAGATTAGGTTCTCGGCGGGCTCCTACGACCATAAGCGATTTTCCATGGATGTGGGGCATGTTATCAATGACATGGTCGCGGTTCGCCTCAATGGTTTGTATGAAGATTCAGAAAATTTTCGTAAAGGCTTTGGGCTTCAACGTTATGGCGTGAACCCTACTATTACAATTAAGCCCACTAACCGTACTAAAGTTGTTGTCCGCGCGGAACTGTTTGATGACGAGCGCATTGCCGATCGGGGAATCCCATCATTTATGGGGCGTCCCTTTAATACTAAACGATCGACATTTTTTGGTGGCCCTGCTGCCAATAGCCCAACAGATACGAATGTTATGTCTATTGGCATGTTCATTAAACATAAATTCAGCAATGTGGTAACTGTTCGCAACCGCACGCGCTACGCTAATTTCGACAAGTTCTATCAGAATATATTTGCAGGCAGTTCGGTCAATACGGCAGGAATGGTAACACTTGGTGCTTACAACGATCAAACTGATCGGGAAAACTTTTTCAATCAAACAGACCTTGTACTTTCGTTCGACACGTGGCGATTTAATCATAAAATGGTAACAGGCGTCGAAGTAGGGAGACAAGTTACGGACCAGTTGCGACTAAGGGGTCATTTCAATGGTGTATCTACAACAGAGGTGGTATCAGCTAGCAACCCAATCACGGTAACTCCCATAATATTTTTTAACAGAGGGCTCCAAGATTCGAACCACCATACTTCCACAAGTGTGATGGGTGTTTTTATTCAAGATCAGATCGAGATCCTGCCACATTTGCAAGCGATTGTTGGAGTTCGTTACGATAGATTCGAGATAGATTTTATGAGGAAAGATGGTCTAGCTCCGGAATTAAAATCTAGGGATGATTTAATTTCACCAAGGTTCGGACTGGTATTCAAACCGGTGGAACAAGTTTCCATATATGGAAGCTACAGCTTGGCACATCAACCACGAGCAGGGGATCAACTTAAGTCGTTAACGGTAACGAATGCGACGCTAGCTCCAGAAAAGTTCATTAATATTGAGGCCGGTATTAAATGGGATATTCTTCCTAATTTAGCTGCGACCACTGCGTTTTATCAGCTAGATCGTAACAATGTGATTCTTCCTGATCCAAACACTCCAGGACTGAGCTTTCTGGGAAAAGGTCAGCGTGTTAGGGGTGTAGAGGTAGGAATAAGTGGTCGGATTACATCAGCTTGGAGCATCATTGGGGCCTACACTTATCAGGAGGGCACACTTCAAGAATCAATATCTGCGACCATTCGAAAAGGTGCAACCTTAGCTGAATTGCCCAAGCATACTTTAGCAATTTGGAACCGTTATGATTTTACGCCAATGTGGAGTGCTGCGTTTGGCGTTATCGGACGCAGCAATATGTTTGCTGCACTTGACAATACGGTTATCCTGCCAGCTTTTGTGCGAGTGGATGCGGCGATATACGCTAAACTTAACAAATATTTGCGTGCCCAGGTGAATATTGAAAACCTATTTGATACAAACTATTTTGCAGCTTCTCATAATAATAATAATATTGCCCCTGGTTCACCTATAACAGCGCGTGCGTCGATCACAGCTAGTTTCTAGATTTAATTAATTTGCTTAGTGTGCTAAAAATATCCTTGATCATTCCCACTCAATTGTTGCGGGTGGTTTACCAGAAATATCATAGACTACCCGGCCAATACCGCGTACTTCGTTGATAATACGATTGGAAACCTTTCTCAATAATGTATGAGGAAGCTCTGCCCAATCTGCTGTCATAAAATCTTGGGTTTTAACAGCCCTTAACGCCACTACATAATCATAGGTACGTCCATCTCCCATTACACCTACTGATTTCACCGGCAAGAATACAGTGAAAGCTTGTGAGGTCTTTTCATACCAGCCTGCAGAACGTAATTCTTCGATAAAGATCGCGTCAGCATGCCGTAATAGCTCAGCATACTCGTATGTTACTTCACCAAGGATCCGCACCCCTAAACCGGGCCCAGGGAAAGGATGGCGGAATAGTATGTCATGCGCCAATCCTAGTGCTAATCCAAGTTTTCGTACTTCATCCTTGAACAGTTCACGTAGTGGTTCAAGCAATTTTAAATGTAATGTTTCAGGTAGACCACCCACATTGTGGTGGGATTTGATAGTATGAGCTTTATTGGTTTTGTTACTTGCAGATTCGATTACGTCGGGGTAAATTGTTCCTTGTGCAAGCCATTTAGTATTGGCTGTTTTTGACGACTCGTGCTGAAATACTTTGATAAACTCGAGCCCAATAACACGGCGTTTCTGCTCTGGGTCGGTGACACCTCGCAGTTGTTTAAAAAACTTTTTACTTGCATCCACATGTATAACTTTTACACCAAAATTACTGGAGAAGGTATTCATCATTTGTTCAGCCTCATTCAATCGCAACAAGCCA
Organism: Betaproteobacteria bacterium; assembly: GCA_004356775.1. GTDB lineage: Bacteria > Pseudomonadota > Gammaproteobacteria > Burkholderiales > Nitrosomonadaceae > BJGV01. Next base: position 15,220 of record SMXG01000026.1, read on the forward strand.
TTGTCTACAAACACACAGGTAAGTTGCTTGCCTATAGCACGATGAATCAGGGCCGCAGCTACTGAAGAGTCTACGCCACCTGATAGACCCAGAATGACATTATCTTTTCCTACTTCAGTGCGTATTTTACCAATTGCTTCTTCCGCGTAATCAGACATATTCCAATCGTAGCCAATCCCGCAAATGTCATGGGCGAAGCGTTCGATAATGACCTTTCCTTGAAGAGTGTGAGTAACTTCTGGATGAAATTGCACACCATAGAATTTGCGTGTTTCGTCAGCCATAGCAGCGATTGGTGCAGTGGCATTGCTAGCCATTACCTTAAAACCAGGAGGCAATGTAATTACCTTATCGCCATGGCTCATCCACACATCTAGAAATTCATCGCCTTCCGTATTGGCGTGATCTTGTATGTGTTTCAGAAGAGCGGTGTGCCCTCTTACACGCACCTTAGCGTAGCCAAATTCGCGTACGATTGATGTTTCAACTACGCCGCCAAGTTGTGCTGCCATGGTTTGCATGCCGTAGCAGATACCTAATACCGGGATATCTAGCTCGAATACAATTTTCGGAGCTCGTGGCGTTTTTTCTTTAGTAACGGAAGCGGGTCCGCCAGAGAGAATGATGCCCTTGGGCAAAAATTCGCGGATGAATTTAGTTGTTACGTCACAGGGGTGAATTTCACAGTAGACATTAGTTTCCCGCACCCGGCGGGCAATTAGCTGGGAATATTGGGCGCCAAAATCTAGGATAAGGATTTTTTGGTGCATTTAGGGGCTAACCCCTATTCCACATGGTAATTTGGAGCTTCCTTGGTGATCTGTACGTTATGGACGTGAGATTCACGAATGCCGGCAGAGGTGATCTCGATAAATTCAGCTTTCGTATGCATTGCATCAATGGTTTCACAACCTAGATAGCCCATGCCTGAACGAACGCCGCCCATTAGCTGATGGATTACTGCAATCACGCTACCTTTGAATGGAACGCGGCCTTCTACACCTTCGGGCACCAGCTTATCGGCATTTTGCTCAGTGTCTTGAAAGTAGCGGTCACTTGAACCTTGCTGCATAGCAGAGAGTGATCCCATGCCCCGGTAAGTTTTATAGGAACGTCCTTGGAACAGCTCAATTTCCCCAGGTGATTCCTCAGTGCCTGCAAATAAACCACCTAACATTACTGAGTTGGCACCCGCCGCAATTGCCTTGGCGACATCACCTGAATAGCGAATTCCTCCGTCGGCAATCATCGGGATACCAGTTCCGTTTAGCGCAGTAGATACATTCTGTATCGCAGTAATTTGTGGTACACCAACACCAGCAATGATACGCGTGGTGCAAATAGAGCCAGGGCCGATTCCAACTTTTACACCATCAGCACCATGATCAACTAATGCCTTAGCGGCGGCTGCGGTTGCAATATTGCCTCCAATCACCTGAACATGTGGAAGGCGTTTCTTAATCCACTGTATCCGGTCGAATACACCTTGAGTATGGCCGTGCGCAGTGTCTACCACAATCACATCCACACCCGCTTCGGCTAATGCTTCTGCGCGTTCGTCACCACCTTCACCCACACCGATGGCCGCTCCCACGAGTAACCGCCCTAGATCATCCTTGCAGGCATCTGGATGCTCGGACGTCTTAATAATATCCTTGACAGTAATTAACCCGCGCAACTCAAAATCAGCATTCACCACTAGCACTCTCTCTATCCGATATTTATGCAATAATGCCATTGCTTCCTCTCGAGTGGTGCCTTCCTTTACTGTTACTAGTCGATCTTTTGGCACCATGATATTTTTTATGGGCTGATCCAGATTAGTTTCGAAACGCAAGTCTCGATTAGTGACAATACCCACTACCGTAGAACCTTCGACAACCGGCAAACCTGATATCTTATGCTGGCGGGTAAGGTCGAGTACTTTCCTTACCGTTATGTGTGGAGGAATAGTGATCGGGTCTTTCACTATGCCACTTTCAAACCGTTTAACCTTGGCGACGTGAACAGCTTGGGATTCGGCAGACATGTTCTTGTGAATAATGCCAATACCACCTTCTTGAGCAAGGGCAATGGCAAGCTGTGCTTCGGTAACTGTATCCATAGCGGCAGATACCAACGGAATATTGAGAGAGATAGTGCGCGTAAGTCGGGTTGTGAGATTTACGTTAAGTGGTAAAACTACAGAATGAGCGGGGAGCAGCAAAACATCATCAAAGGTTAGTGCCTTCTGAGCCAGTTGCATGATAATGATCCTTTACAAAGCGGCATTATAGCTAAACCATAGGGATGAGGGCAAATTAGCCAATTTAATATAGCCGGAATTAGTGCCCTTTATTTCATTGACCAGAGTAAGAAAAACCTTTATTTTCAGAATAGCGAGAGATATTTTTCCCAATTTATACTAAGTATACTAAGATTATTTTCCAAAATAGGTCGACAATTATTTTTTTGTCCACAATATCTATCATCGGTTAGTGCTCTATACTAGCAGGAGAAAGCCATGCCACGCATCGTGTTTGCTGTTTTATTGCTTGCTTTCAGCATAGTTGTCCATGGAGAAATGTACAAATGGGTGGACAATAACGGCAATACTCAATATACCGATCAGCCACCACCACCGGGGGCCGCCAAGACTGAAAAGAGACTGAAAATCAAATTAGCACCTGCGCAACCTACTAGTGATGAGATTAATGCGCCCGAGAGCTTGGCTGAGAAGGAGTATGACTTCAAGAAACGCCTTAATGCTAAGGAACAAGAGGAAGCGAAACAACAGGCTGAAACAAAAGAAAACAAGGAGAAATGTATTCAGGCCAAAAGCAAGCTGAAAGTTTATCAAGAAGTCCCAAAGTTAATAGTATCCGACGGCGCGGGGGGTGTTATTCGCGCTGATGATGCGGCCCGTCAGAAAGGTATTGACGAAGCGCAAAAGGAAGTTAAATCTTACTGCAAATAATTATTTATTAATTCTTTTTATTGCCACGACTGCTTCCGCACGCTTTCTTCGTTTTTCCTTGGGGTCAATAGTTAGAGGCCGGTAGATTTCTACGCGATCGTGATCGTGCAAGACTGTCTCGGGTTTAACCAGCTTACCAAATATACCCAAGCTTTTGTGCAGTAGTTCAATCTCTGGAAATACTTTACAAATCCCAGAAAACTGTACGGCTTGTTCTGCTGTGGTTCCATAAGGTACTTTTAAATGCCGCAGGACCTGATTCCATGGCAACGCATAAGCAACTTCGATTTCAATTAACTCGCTCACGAATGTCCGTAAACCTCATTTGCACGTTTAACGAATGCTTCAACAAAGTTGCTGGTGATAATGAAAAATACTGGCCCTACCAGATGCTCCAACAATTTGTGAGAGAATGTATAATGCATTCGGAATTCTATCTTGCAAGCATTATCTTCCAGAGGAACGAAACGCCAGTGACCATCTAAGTGCTGAAAAGGACCATCGAGCAGTGTCATTTCAATTAATTCAGGTGGTTTCCGTTTGTTTTCCGTGGTAAAGCTGTGTCTGACGTGAAGATAATTAATCTTAATAGTTGCATGTGTGACATTCCCACTTTGTGTAATAACGGATGACCCATCACACCAAGGTAGGAATTTGGGATAATCCTCAACTGCGTCTACCAGTGCAAACATCCGGCTTGCCGAGTGATTAACTAGAACTGATTTTTCAATTTTGGCCATGGGGGAAGCTGTTCGGAGCCGATGAGATAAGGTTGATATCTGTTAAAATACATCAAACTTACACGAAATTCATTTGTTTTCGTTTTCCGCATGAGTATTGTTCAGAATAAAAAGGCCTTTCACGATTATTTCATCGAGGAAAAATATGAAACAGGTGTGGTTTTCGAAGGTTGGGAAGTTAAGGCAATTCGAGCTGGGCGAGTTCAGATAAAAGAAGCTTACGTTATTGTCCGTAAAAGTGAGTTGTATCTCATAGGTTGCCATATCAGTCCCCTATCAACTGCGTCCACCCATATCAATCCAGACCCGTTACGCATTCGCAAGTTGTTATTGCATGCTGAGGAAATCAAACGACTTATCGGTAAAGCGGAGCGTGCTGGTTACACCTTGGTGCCTTTAGACGTGCACTATAAGGCTGGCAAAATCAAGCTTGAAATCGGCTTGGCTAAAGGCAAGAAACAGCACGATAAGCGCGAATCCGAGAGACAGAAAGAATGGATGCGCGACCGGCAACGTTTGTTGCGGACGAAATAATCCCTGAAATTGAAATGCAAAAGCCCATCGCTATTTGGTTGCTAGTTTGCTGCGCTCTGGTGTTTGTCATGGTGGTGGTCGGTGGCGTCACGCGGCTTACCGATTCCGGACTTTCCATAGTCGAATGGAAGCCTATCGTTGGCACTATTCCTCCTCTTAGTGAGAGTGATTGGGAGGAAATTTTCGAGAAATATCATAAGACACCCCAGTATAAAAAAATCAATCCGGATATGAGCCCAGATGAGTTCAAAAACATATTTTGGTGGGAATATTTTCACAGGTTACTAGGGCGTATTATTGGATTGGTATTTTTTATCCCTTTCCTATATTTTTTGGTGCGTAAGAGAATTGACCGGCCATTGGGTCTAAAGCTGGCTGGGATTTTTCTACTGGGTGGACTGCAAGGGGTGATGGGTTGGTATATGGTAAAAAGCGGGTTGGTAGATAATCCCCATGTCAGTCAGTATCGTTTGACTGCCCATTTGAGCCTGGCATTTGTTATCTATGCCGCGATATTTCATGTGGCACTGGGATTGCTCTTCCCTGCTGGCACATTACATAAGGATAACAGGTTTTACAGTTTGCACCGTTTCTCTCAGGTTCTTATCGGGTTAATTTTTCTCATGGTTTTATCAGGAGGCTTTGTTGCTGGTATTCGTGCTGGTCTGGCTTACAACACTTTCCCTCTAATGAATGGTCACTTCATACCACCGGAGATATTCATGATGGAACCATGGTATCGAAATTTCTTTGACAATATGGCGACGGTGCAATTTGATCATCGTATGATCGCTTGGATTTTAGCGATTCTGGTTCCGATTTTTTGGTTTAAATCTCGACAGCTCGCACTACCTAGTTCGACTCATCTTGCTTGTAATTTATTTCTATTCATGTTGATAGTGCAGATTAGTCTTGGAATTGCTACTCTACTAATGATTGTTCCCTTGCCACTAGCTGCAGCCCATCAGGCTGGCGCAATGTTATTGTTTACAACTGTTCTTTGGGTAAATCACAAATTGCGATGAAGGCGTAATCAGACATAAACTGAGTTCGTCCGGGTTTAAAATAGACGTCATGCCTAATTCACTTGATCAAATCATCCGTCCAGAAATTCTCGAACTTTCTGCTTATCACGTGCAGCCTTCAATCGGCATGGTGAAACTGGATGCGATGGAGAATCCTTATTCTCTACCCGAGGATATACGTATTGAAATTGCACGACTAGCGGCAGATCTGCCAACCAATCGTTATCCCGATACGAGTGCTGCTTCACTCAAGGCTGCATTGCGGGAAGCAATGAGGATTCCTGTCGGAATGGATATCATGCTGGGTAACGGTTCGGATGAGATCATTCAGATTATCGCCCTAGCCGTAGCTAGACCGGGAGCGGTGTTGATGAGTGTTGAGCCTGCGTTCGTGATGTTCCGCATGATCGCTACTTTCGCCAGGATAGGGTATAGGGGTATTTCGCTAAAAGCTGACTTCTCACTTGATCTAGATGTGATGCTCACTACCATCGCTAGGTACCAGCCAGCAGTGATTTTTATTGCCTACCCTAATAATCCCACGGGCAATTTGTTTGACGCCGAAGCTGTCTCGCGTATTATTGAAGCTGCCCCTGGTGCGGTGGTAGTGGATGAGGCCTACCACGCTTTCGCTGATGCAAGCTTTATGGGCAGACTCACGCAACATCCTAACCTGCTATTGATGCGTACGCTCTCTAAATTGGGACTTGCAGGTTTAAGGTTGGGATTGCTGATAGGTAGACCAGAATGGTTAACACAGTTGGAAAAACTTCGTTTGCCATATAATGTAGGTGTAATGACTCAGCTAGTGGTTGAGAAAGTATTGCAACATCCTGATATCCTGCAGCAACAGGCGGTTGCGATCAAGGCTGAACGAGCAGTGATGAGTGAATGTTTAAAGGCGCTGGATGGGGTTGAGGTTTTTCCAACGGACGCAAACTTTATTTTATTGCGCGTAAAGGAAGCGAGTCAGGTGTTTCTGGAACTCAAAAAGCACGGGGTATTAATTAAAAACCTTGATGGTTCGCACCCTTTGTTGAGGAACTGCTTGCGCGTGACGATAGGAAAGCCTGATGAGAATGCACAGTTTTTGGAGGCGCTACAAGCATCGATCAAGAAACCGATTAACTGATTTTTTTACCTTTATCCATTAAATTTTCTCATGCGCCAGTCTCAAGTTATCCGTAATACGTTGGAAACCCAGATCAGTGTCGATCTCAATCTGGATGGAACCGGCAAGGCGGTGCTGGATACTGGTGTGCCATTTCTCGACCATATGCTAGATCAGGTAGCGCGCCATGGCATGATTGATCTGAAGATTGTCGCCGAGGGGGACTTACACATTGATGCCCATCATACGGTAGAAGATATAGGCATTACCCTGGGCCAGGCATTCACACAAGCTATCGGTGACAAGAAGGGTTTGCGTCGTTATGGCCACGCTTACGTGCCTTTGGATGAGGCGTTGTCACGGGTAGTAGTGGACCTTTCAGGGCGTCCTAACATGGAATTCAACATCATATTCGTGCGTGCTCGCATTGGCGAATTTGACGTAGACTTAGTGAACGAGTTTTTCCAGGGCTTTGTTAATCATGCCATGGTGACGTTGCACATTGACAACCTGTCTGGTAATAATGCTCATCACCAAGCGGAAACCGTCTTTAAGGCATTTGGTCGAGCATTACGTATGGCGACGGAACTTGATCCCCGTGCGATTAACGTAATTCCATCCACCAAAGGTTCTTTATAGACGTCCTTACTTCTTTCCGCAGCATGGCTGACATTGCAATCGTTGATTATGGTATGGGCAACTTACACTCAGTGTCTAAAGCCTTGGAACATGTGGCTCCTAACGCCTCCATTGTTGTCACCAGCGACCCGGTAGTGATACGGGAGGCCGCGCGTGTAGTGTTCCCTGGTCAAGGTGCAATGCTGAACTGTATGAAAGAAATGGATGCTCGTGGATTACGTGGCGCAGTGTTAGAAGCTGCTGGCAGTAAACCGTTTCTCGGAATTTGTATTGGTCTGCAGATGTTGTTTGAGATGAGCGAGGAGGGTAATGTAAAAGGTTTGGGTATTTTACCGGGCAAGGTAATACGATTTCCTAATCTGTCTATGGTGGATACCAGTGAACAAAAACTCAAAGTTCCACACATGGGCTGGAATCAGGTGCATCAATCAGCCGAACACCCGATGTGGAAAGGTATTGCAAAGGATGCGCGCTTTTATTTTGTGCACAGTTATTTTGTTGAAACTGCTGATCCGGATCCGGCGGTAGCCTATAGTTTTTATCCTTTTCCATTTACTTGTGCGGTAGCAAGGGATAACATTTTTGCTGTCCAATTCCACCCGGAAAAAAGTAATATGGTTGGATTGACGTTGCTGAACAATTTTGTGCAATGGGAACCCTTTTAGGTATCAGACAATTAAGCCTAGGATCAATTGTCTGACCTAGGGCTTAGATCTAAACTCAACTATTACTCTTGACTCAAAATGCTGATCATTCCTGCGATAGACCTGAAGGACGGGCAGTGTGTAAGGCTTAAACAAGGCGAGATGAAAAGCGCCACGGTATTTTCACAAAACCCTGGCTCCATGGCCAAGCATTGGTTGAGTCAGGGTGCGCGGCGTCTGCATTTGGTGGATCTTAACGGCGCATTTGTTGGCAAGCCAAAGAATGAACCGGCAATTCTTGCCATCATTAAGGCCATTGATGGCAAGATTCCAATTCAGTTAGGTGGGGGCATCCGCGATCTTGAAACCATTGAGCGCTACTTAGACGATGGCATCACTTATATCATTATTGGAACCGCAGCCGTGAAGAATCCAGGGTTTCTGCACGAGGCCTGCTATGCGTTTCCTAATCATATCATGGTCGGACTAGATGCAAAAGACGGTAAGATTGCGGTGGAGGGCTGGTCCAAAGTTACCGGCCATGATGTAATCGATTTGGCAAAAAAATTTGAGGATTATGGTGTTGAGGCGATTGTTTACACCGATATTGGCCGCGATGGTATGTTAAGCGGTGTCAATGTCAAAGCTACGATGAAATTAGTTCAAGCACTCACTATTCCGATTATTGCTAGTGGTGGAGTTACAAATCTTGACGATATCCAAACACTGTGTGAACTGGAAACTGAGGGCATCATGGGCACCATCACCGGACGTGCTATTTATGAAGGTTCACTGGATTTCAAAAAGGCACAAATATTAGCAGATAAGTTGAGTATGAAAGCATGAGATCTACACACATTGATTTCCTGATGAAGTTTTCGTTAATTTATCGCGGAAGCTGTCGCTATAGTGTAGAAAGACAATTTTGTTTTCCAATTTTTTATGTCCCCATGTAGTTGTTTTTTTGTCGGTAAAAGGTTTTTAGTCCAATGGGCCTTGCCAAACGCATTATCCCTTGTCTCGATGTGACAAATGGGAGAGTAGTTAAGGGCGTTAATTTTATCGCGCTCCAGGACGCTGGTGATCCCGTTGAAATATCGCGTCGTTATGACGAGCAGGGAGCAGATGAGTTAATTTTTCTAGACATTACAGCTAGTTCTGACAACCGTAGTTTGATTTTGCATATCGTTGAGGAAGTCGCGGCTCAAGTGTTCATTCCATTAACCGTCGGGGGCGGTGTTCGCCACGTCGAAGACGTACGCAGGTTGTTAAATGCTGGTGCCGACAAGGTGAGCATCAATACCTCGGCGGTGCAGAACCCCCAACTGGTAGCTGATGCCGCGGGTCGTTACGGTGCCCAGTGCATCGTGGTAGCTATAGATGCCAAACAGGTGCGTGATACAGACACAGAATCCGTGAAGTGGGAAGTATTCACCCATGGTGGACGAAAAGCTACCGGCCTGGATGCAGTTGAATGGGCAAAAGAAATGCAGTTACTTGGTGCAGGCGAAATCCTGCTTACTAGCATGGACAGAGATGGTACTCGAAGCGGTTTCGATCTGGCGCTTATTCGTGCAGTGTCGGACACAGTAGACATACCAGTAATCGCCAGTGGGGGTGTGGGTAATCTGGATCATTTGGTGGAAGGGATCCTTCAGGGGCACGCCGACGCAGTGCTGGCGGCAAGTATTTTTCACTATGGTGAATACACTGTGTACCAAGCCAAGGAGTATATGGCGCAACATAGAATTGAAGTACGGTTGTAGTGGTAGAATTAAATCATGAAAAACTGATATGAATCACGAATCTATGCTTGACAATTGGTTAAACAAAGTAAACTGGTCCAAAGATGGGCTGGTTCCAGTCGTGACCCAGGAGGCTTCCAGCAACTCAGTGTTGATGGTTGCTTGGATGGATCGTGATGCATTGAAACTTACCGTCGAAACTGGTAAAGCAGTTTACTGGTCGCGTTCTCGTAAGAGACTCTGGCGCAAAGGTGAAGAGTCTGGTCATATTCAGAAAGTAGAGGAAATTTATCTGGATTGCGACAAGGATGTTTTGTTGCTAACGGTGGAACAAGTCGGTGGCATTGCCTGTCACACAGGAAGGCATAATTGTTTCTTCAATAAGTTGGAGAACGAACAGTGGGTGGTGGTTGCTCCAGGGATTAAAGATCCTAAAGAAATCTACAGAAAATGAAAGACTTGACTATTATTCATCGTCTGGCGGAAACTATCGAAATACGCAAGAGTTTTGATCCTAACAATTCCTATGTGGCGAAACTACTGTGCGGTGGACGTAACGAGATACTTAAGAAAATTGCGGAAGAGGCGGCGGAGGTTCTGTTGGCCTCAAAAGAC
>SMXG01000027.1 GCA_004356775.1 Betaproteobacteria bacterium
ATGAAACCAGCTTTATAAATCTTAGGAAACACCAGGATTGCTTTCGCGTTTTTCTTGAGGTTCCGAGCATCTTTGTTTGATCGAAGAAGTTTATTTAAAGAAGCCTTCGCCTCCCTGTCTATTTGGTAGGCAGCTGATGATTTGTATGAAGTGGGTGTAGATTGGCAAGCCGATAGAGTAACAAAGATAGCCAGAATACTGCATGTCATTCCAAATTTTCTTATTTGCATTTGTCTTCCCCTTAAAAACAAAACAGTTTATTTGATTGATATCGAAAATGTGTACAGCACTACAGGATTTAGTTGATCATATTTATCCTTAAATAAACCTTGGTGTCAGTCCAAAGTTTGCCAGAGTATACGGAGTTACCTGGAATGATTCAATCGTTCATTCATCGTACATTACAATAAAAATATGAAAATATGCTTTGTGCAAAAGCGGACGTTCATTTTTGCCCATGTATATTTTATTTAGTCATAAAAAACCTCCGACTAATGTCGGAGGTTTTCTGTTAGCTACTCTCCCATTATGCTTTTTCCTTTCTCCGCAAGAAAGCGAGTCTAGTTAGACCAAGATCGAGAAGAGCGCAAGAGTTGCCGATTAAGAAATGCGTTGCACCTTTATTGTACCTTTGCAACACCTTGCGAATTTGAAAGTGCGTGGATTTCGTGAGCAATCTGTTGACTTAATTCTGCTAATGCTTGGCTTTGAGCAATAACAATAGCGGCATAATGTTCAATTCCAGCCTTTTTCGTTATCTTAGATTTCTTTCGTAAGATTTCATTTCTGCCTCTATCAGTTAATATAACCCAACGCGCCTCTATTGTTGCTTCTTTACCAATTACACTATCGAATCTGGTGATTTCAATCGCAACTTGATAATCAATGTGTACAAAGCGATTCCACGGATATTTATTTATATTTTCAGTGCCCAACAAAGTTGCAAGATTATCGCGCAGTACTCTTGATACATTAGTACTCAAAGGCTCTGCCCAACGATAAAATTCATCAATGACGAGCTCATTTCCTCCATTATTAGTGACAATCTGAGTTCGATCTACATAATCTGGAAGACTAATGGGTCCAACACCTATTGAAAGCGTATCTTCATTTAACCTATTAGGTATTGTTTGAACTTTTGAAAGTGGAGTAAGCACATAGAATTTTGTTGGCTTACTCGAACACCCATTTACAGTAAGTATGCCACTACATAAGAGAATTAACACAGTAGTTACTAATTTAGGGTTAGATGTATAGATCATAATAATATTCCCTTATTATTTTTTACCCGTGATGAGTGCTTCAGGATGTCGTTCTAAGTAGTCCGTTAAAACTCTAATTGATTGTGCCGCCGCTTTAAACTCGACAAGCATATTTGCTAAATCATATTGAAGTGGTGAATCGAGCGCGATGGTACTGTCTACAGTACTTAATGTTTGTTCAGCCTGGACTAAGGTTGCATTCGTTGAGTGAGGAAGCTTTTTCATATCTGGATCATTGACCAAAGCATTCATGCCTTGCGTGGTTTCAAGTATGTTTTGAGCAATTTTATCCAGAGGCATCTTCCGAATATCTGCAGCTAAATGTGCAATCGTTTCTTTAATTTCTGTAATCGTTGTTGGGATTGTCGGTAATTCCTGAAGCGCATAGTATTCAATCCCAGCCAACGTAGTTTCGACATCAGGATGAAAATCTAACCCTACATACAACTGACCTGTTAGTAAGTTACCAGTCTGTAACTGTGCTTTTAGCCCACGACGAACCAGCTCATTAATAGTTTCCCGTGGATGTCTTTCGGTTTGCTGATGTAGAAGATGAACTCGCTGTGGTTCTATTTCAATGGTTACAGGAACATAAATTTCATGTGTTTCTGGATCCCCAACAATCTGTATGTCAGTAACAGCACCTATTTTAATACCATGAAAATCCACTGAAGCCCCAACACTTAATCCACGAACTGATCCTTTAAAGTACATTACATAAGGAATCTTCATGTCGTATTGTTTATCAGCGATCTCACTGTAACGCTGATGCAATTTAAAAGTCGTATCTGCATTAGCAACTTTTGAGTGAATTGCTTTATCACCGAATGAATCAAATTCGATTCCACCCGTAATGATCGATTGTAATGACCCAGTCCTAATATTAAAGCCATCTGCATTTACCTGCATTTCAACTCCGCTTACGTCCCAAAAACGCGTATTTTCTTTCACCAAATCATGGAATGGTTCTCTAACAAAAACATGTAATATAACTTGATCAGAATCAATACTAAATTCGTGGCTTAAAATCTTCCCTACATGAATCCCTTGATAGTAAATTGGTTCGCCCGCATCTAGTGAACCCAACGAGTCTGAATGCAATATAAAGGAACGGCCTTTAACATCAGCAGTAACGATGGGAGGAGCTTCAAGGCCAGTAAACTGTTTTCTCGCTGCACCATCGCCTGGTTCCATTTCTATGTATGCACCAGACAATAAAGTGCTTAAACCAGAGATTCCAGAGACCCCTATCCTGGGGCGTACCACCCAAAATCGGGTGTTTTCTTTTAAATATTTCGTTACTTCTTTGCCAAAACTTGCGGTTATAAGTACTTTACTCAAATCATCACTTAAGACCACGTCAGTAACCATTCCAAGTTCGACATTCTTATGCATAATTTTAGTTTTACCCGCCTCAATTCCAGTCGCTTGTTTAAAACTAATAGTAACGGTGGGTCCTATTTCAGAATACGCTTTATAACCAAGCCAACCTGCAATCAAAGCCGCAATAATTGGCAATAACCAGACGATAGATATACCTTTGCGGTCTTTCATCTCTACGTTTTTAATTTCAGAGAGTTGATCATTAATTTTTTCCCCATTATTCATTTATCGTTACCTCACTTTGTCCCAGATTAATCGTGAATCAAAACTGATCGATGCCAGCATTGTTAATACGACAACAGCTGCGAAAGCGATAGCACCTGTACCTGCATATACTTTTGCAATTCCACCAAAATCTACCATAGCTACCAATATCGAAATCATAAATATATCCAACATTGACCAGCGGCCGACAAATTCAATGATTCGATACATCTTTGTTCGATGGCGTGGGGTTACTTGCCAGCTGTGTTGTACGGAGATGAGCAAAAGTGCAATGCCGATCATTTTAAGTAATGGCACCAATAAACTTGCTACAAATACTACAAACGCAATGGGCAACATGCCTTCGTAAATGAGTACAACAATTCCACCGATGATAGTATGTGGATCGCCCTTACCCATGTTTTGCACCGTCATAATTGGCATTATATTTGCCGGAATGTACATAATAATACTGGCGATTAAAAAAGCCCAAGTACGACTGATACTTTTGGGTAAACGCATGTGCATAGCGGCACCACAACGTGGACATGATGCTTTGTGTTTGTTTTCTATAGATTCGGACTCCACTAATTTTTCACAAATATGACAATGTATCAAGCCTGCCTGCATTGCGGTGAGAGAAGAATTTGAAATATTAGTCACGCTGTTGTTCCTCAATAAGCTCCCAAAACTTTTCCTCATCCATTGTTGCTGAGATAAAAGTTGCGATGAGCAGCACACCCACAAAACAATATAAACCAAGCTCGGGAATTACGTGCGCTAAATCGATTAACTTTGTATACGCCACAATGATGCCAAGGGCATATACTTCGAGCATGCCCCATTCATTAATGTGCCGATACCAACGCAAACAATTTGCAAGTCTAGGGAAAGAGCGATTCAGTTTTAGCCCTAATGTTATGTAAAGAACTAATAGTAATTTGGAAAGCGGCACAATAACGCTGGCAAGCAACACCACAATCGACAAAATCCACATGTCTTTTTGAAATAATGCAGCTACACCTGAAAGCATCGTGGCGCCACTCTCTATTCCTAATATTTCAAGTCGTAGAATAGGTAACGTATTTGCAGGTATGAATAAGACTAAACCAGCTATCGCCAAGGCTAAGCTTCGATCGATACTGTTCTTTTTGGACTTAGATAAAACATGGCCACATCGAGGACAACATGCTTTTTTACCATAAGGTGTGGCTTCTTTTTTCAATAGTAGGTCACATTCACCGCAAGCTGTAACGAAGCTAAGCATATTTTGTGTAGGCATTGTTGAAGGCGAGATCATTCGTACACCCATAGTTTTATTCTTTGTGACTTAGAGCAAATCATTATTCTCGTATTCTGAATATCGAGTTAAGAATCGGAGAGTTAAAAACACGCCACCATTCTCTATAGTCTGTTTGCTCAGTTTTTACTTGCGGGATTGATGAGTCTCTCCAGTTTTCGTTAACTTTAGTTTCTGGTGTTTTATAGTCTGGGCCCACCGTTGCATAACCAATTATTAGAAAGACTAAAAAATAAATAAGAATATTTAGAATCTTTTGCACCCTTTTCACTATCCACCTTTTGTGCATTAATTGAATTGACAGATTGACGAAGTTTGAGGGGCCCCATCTATTTTATAATGAGATGCCGACAGACAAACAGCGACCAGTAACTAACTCATTCATATAAATAAACCAGAAAAATGTTCAACTCAGGGTAATGACTATTACATACGCTATTTTACATTGAACGTCTGCTTTGGGTCAAAAGCAGTCATCCACCGATTTTACTTCTGGAAAATTTTTTCGCCAAAATTAAAGTCGATGATGGGGTATGTAGTACCTCTAACACGGGGAGGGAGTAGGCCCAATACTAGTCCCGCCCGCCTACCAACATTGAAAACTATTGTTAGTTAGTTGAGCGTTTGCTTTGTGCCAAAAGCGGGCATTCGCTAATAGCCAATATAGGAATTTAATGTACACTCATCTTCTTCAACAATTTCACACCCAGTCAAGAAAGAATCAGGATTAGTCCATGATTGTTCAGCGAACCATACGCCTTAAATGGATTCTCCAAATCGAGGGATGGAATATTCTATTCTTCCTTGTATATGGATCTGCTGTGTGTGTTCTAGATTCTTACTTTGAACATCTTGCCTTTCCTGTCTCTGAAGTTAGTGTCTTGGGAATAGTCGTAGCTATTCTGTTGGGTTTCCGAAACAATGAAGCGTACAACCGGTATTGGGAGGCTCGGACTGCCTGGAGTGATTTAATGAATGCTTCTCGAAATTTTACCTCCCAGGTAATGGGATATATTCAAACTCCAATAGAGCAAGGGCAAGAACTACAAAATGCCTCAGGTATTCATACTGAACTTATTTATCGGCAGCTGGCTTTTCTCAATGCCCTTCGCTTGCAATTACGACAAGAAGAAACCTGGGAAGAGTTGAAACCTTTCTTGTCGGATACAGAATTTAAGAAACTGAATACAGTAGCAAATAGGGCAACGCTACTTAATCATTGGCAGTCCATGCGCTTGAGAGAGCTATACAAATCCGGATGGATCGAACAGGAGGCTTATGTCTATGGACTCATGGTAACTATTAAAGAGTTTTTTGCCGCCCAGGGCCGTTGCGAAAAAATTAAATCTACTCCTTTGCCCCGCCAATACGGTTTTTTTTCTAAAGCCTTCGTGTGGATTTTCGTGTTGTTGCTTCCATTTGGCCTTGTTCAACACCTTGGATGGGGAGCCCTCCCAATTTATGTTATCTTGGCTACGATTTTTACAATTACTGAACTTATTGGAAGCCGAACCGAAGAGCCATTCGAACGAAAACTAGAAGATGTTCCAATGTCCTCCATTTGCCGGAAGATTGAGATCGACTTGAGGCAACAACTTGGTGAGTCCTCGATTCCCCCTCCTTTAGAACCTAAGGATGGAGTGTTGATGTGACTTATTTATTTTAGGCTACTTTCTACAAGTTTAAATATCTCCGTATCCTGAACGTTCACTTTGGATCGAAAGCAGTCATTTGCAGATTTCCTTCTGGAAAAATTTTTTGCGCCAAAATTGAATCAAGGTAGACATATGTAGTACCTCTTTATACGCCCCCTCTCCCTTCCCAAACTAGTCCCACCCCCGCCATTTCTAGCATTCTGAGTGCAATACAAGGCCGATCCTCTCGTTTGCCTCCCCACGCCCTGCCCTTACTTTTATTTCTGTAGTCCACTTGACTAATTCAGTGTCATTATCTTGTTATCTTAAGCAGGACGGTAAGACTAATGGTAAGACGAATAGACTTACATATAAAGTAATACGTTTACTATCAACGTATTAGTATTAATAAATGGCGGAGTATTCATCATCTTAACTTTCTTGGCATACTCCAGTCTTTCAACATAGAAGCATATATTTTATCAACAATTGCTTCAGTACGGCCAAGTTTAATCATCTCATGTCAACTTCTTGGGTAGGTAATCCGTTGATCTAGTTGTGGAAGCGCACTAACATCACTTTACCGGAAATTTCAGTTGTGCAATCGGACTTGATGTGGTCCCGGGTGTCAACGCGATAAAGTACTTAATGAGATCGAGTACACGATTTAGATTAAAAATTGCTTTCTATAACTATCTTGAGGTTGCATTATAGAAACCATGCCTGTCAGTAAGCAATATTGCTCTGGTAAAAAAGGAGATACGATGAAGCGTACTTCAATAGGGTATAACAAGATAGCCCAATCCTTGGTATTTGCAACTGTACTTCTTTTCAGCGAAGCAGGAATCGCTGGTCGAGGCTACGGTTCTGGTGCCGGTGAAGGTCAGAATTATAATGCTTATATACCCATGGCAGAGGCCAGGTTCTTTGCAGTTTATGACGTTAATAGAGATGGTTTTCTCGATCCAGAGGAAGTGGCAGTAATGGGGATGCCTGTTAGGACTTTCAAGCAAACGGACTCCAATGAGAACGGAAAATTGTGTAAGGATGAGTTTGCCAAAATGTGGGCAAGGCCTCCTAAATAGTTGCCAATAAAGCTATCTCAGCAGAGCAGGCTTCAAATCTTGGTGGTCATGAGCTCCCTAAATACGTATGGTAGTATGCCGCCGTGCATGTAATAGTCTACCTCGACAGAGGTGTCTATCCGACATAGTAGTTTGACCTCGCGGCGCATACCATTTTTGTCGTGGATTACCAGCGTGACATCTTGCTGTGGGTGAATCTCATTTAGATCCAGGATGTCAAATTGTTCGAAGCCTTTAATGTTTAGCGATTGTGTGCTGTCATTACCCTTGAATTGCAATGGCAATATGCCCATGCCAACCAGATTACTGCGATGTATACGTTCGAAGCTTTTAGCAATCACCGCTTTGACACCGAGTAGCTGGGTTCCCTTGGCCGCCCAATCTCGGCTTGATCCTGTGCCGTATTCTTTTCCGCCAAAAATCACCGTGGGCACACCTTCTGTCATGTATTTCATTGCAGCATCATAAATATTCATCTGTTTGCTTTCAGTTCCTTTATTGCATTGATGTAGAGTGATGCCGCCCTCACTGCCAGGTATCATTAGATTCTTGATGCGCACATTAGCAAAGGTTCCACGCACCATCACATCGTGGTTGCCGCGACGTGATCCATAACTGTTGAAATCAGTTTTGGATACGTTATTTGCAAGTAGGTATTTTCCAGCGGGTGAAGTGTCTTTGATGGCACCGGCTGGGCTGATGTGATCGGTAGTTAACGAATCACCAAATATTCCTAGTGCGCGGGCGCTAAATATTTCACCATGCCTACCTAATTGCATAGGTTCGATGCAAAAATCTTGGAAAAAGGGCGGTTCAGCAATGTAGGTAGACTCTGGCCAATTATAAACTTTACCAGCAACCGATGATATATTGTTCCACAGCAGATGATTTTTGGTGAGATCACTGTACAGCTTCCGAAAAGTTTCCGCGTTTGCGGAAAATTTTATCAATGCATTAATTTCCTCATTACTTGGCCAGATATCGCCCAGCCAAACCGGTTTTCCATTCTTGCCAATACCAAGCGGTTCAGTCATTAGGTCCTTAAGGATGGTTCCAGCAATAGCATATGCAACTACTAATGGAGGTGAAGCAAGAAAGTTGGCGCGGATGTTGTGGTGAATGCGTGCCTCGAAATTGCGGTTACCTGAAAGTACAGCAGCGCATACTAAATTGTTTTTCACAATGGTTTCTTCGATTGGCCTTGACAGGGGGCCAGAGTTACCGATGCAAGTGGTACAGCCGTAGCCGACAAGGTTAAAGCCAAGTTCTTCGAGGTAGGGCAACAGGCCGGTAACAGTAAGATATTCCGTAACCACTCGGGAACCAGGGGCAAGTGATGTCTTGATGTGAGGTTTTACTGCCAGCCCTCTTTCAACGGCTTTTTTTGCCAATAACCCCGCAGCGATCATCACGCTAGGATTGGAAGTATTTGTGCAGGAAGTAATGGCCGCAATTAATACGTCGCCGTGGCCTAAATCAAACGAATTGTTTGATTTGTGCTTGAGAGCGCTGTTCCTCTCAAGAGATGGGAGGCTGTCAGACATCTCCATGACATTCCTATCGTCAACAGATGGACAGTGTTTTTTATGTTTGCTGTTGTTATTAGTGTCAACAGAAGTGTCAGTACCACCATTAAAACAATCACGAGTGGGGTAGCGCTGATTCAAAACTGCTGCTTTTCTGGCATATCCATTCTTTGCAACGGGTTTGGTAAAAAGATCAGTGAATACAGCTTTGACGTTGCCGATTTCTATACGATCCTGTGGATACTTAGGTCCGGCCAATGAGGGAGCAACTGAACCTAAATCAAGATCCAATTCACAGCTGTAATCGATCTCTCCCTTACGTGGGATACCATATAATCTTTGTGCCTTAAAATAGGATTGGATTATGGTGGTTTGCTCGTCACTACGCCCGGTATTTCTGAAATATTCAATGGTAGTGTCGTCTACCGGAAAAAAACCCATGGTTGCACCGTATTCAGGTGCCATGTTGGCAATAGTAGCTCGATCTGGTAGTGTTAGCGATTTAGTGCCATCACCGAAAAATTCGACAAACTTATTTACGACTTGTGCTTCTCGCAGTATTTCGGTGATGGTTAATACAAGATCCGTAGCGGTGACGCCTCTGCGCAGCCGACCTGTTAAATTTACGCCTACTACATCTGGGGTGAGAAAATAAACCGGTTGTCCCAGCATACCTGCTTCTGCTTCAATGCCACCTACACCCCAACCGACAGCTCCAATACTGTTGATCATGGTGGTATGTGAATCGGTTCCGACCAGCGTATCTGGGTAAACAACGCCATTTTTTTGATAGACTCCACGGGCAAGATGTTCTAGATTAACTTGGTGCACAATACCTATGCCGGGAGGCACCACCTTGAACGTTTTAAACGCTTGCATGCCCCATTTTATGAATTGATAACGCTCATTGTTGCGGCTAAATTCAATTTCCATGTTGAGATCAAGTGCTTGCTTGTTGCCGTAATGATCAACCTGAACTGAGTGGTCAACTACTAAATCAACCGGTACCAGCGGCTCAATAAGTTTTGGATTTTTGCCAATTCTTTTTGCTAGGCTGCGCATTGCCGCCAAGTCTACCAGTAATGGAACACCTGTGAAGTCTTGTAATACTATGCGTGCCACGACAAAGGGAATTTCATCTGTTCGTACAGCGTTAGGCTTCCATCCGGCGAGCTGTTCCACATGCGCTGCAGTAACTTTCTTGTCATCGCAATTACGTACTACCGACTCCAGCACAATGCGAATACAAACTGGTAACCGTGAAATTTTACCAAGACCTGCTTTTTCTAGCGCGGGTAGAGAATAGAATTTTGTTTTCTCGCCTTTGGGGAGTGGGAACTCTTTCAGGTTATTAAACAGATTATGTGTCATAGCGTATTCCTTGAAGATTGCTTCCTGATCTGGGCGCAATGTAAACTTAAATAACTTTTCAATATAGATTTTACCATCGGAGCGCTCGTATGAGTGCTACTCTTTTTTAGATGCAATAGATCATATATTTGGAAAAGGGAATGGGTTTAGTTATGCAATGAAGTCGTGGTCCAGAGAGTTCCGATGCGGTTAGTTGTCTGCATATTCCGCATTTAGAATGTCGCTCCAGAATAGATTGTTCTTTTTTTGAGCATAAGTTATGCTCCTTCCAGTATTGGTCCTACTAAATGGGCATCTGAGTTTTTGAATTGAAGATCTGTCGAACTTCTTTGTGGTGTAGGTTGTGTTCCATACGAAGTAGCTGTTACACATCTCTTATAGACTCTTCCCTACGTGTTTAAATAAATGTGTAATTGAAGTGATACGTGAGAAGCTATAAAAAAAGAGCAAACGTAAATATTATTTGCCCAGTAAATGCTTTACTGATTCTCGTTCTTCTATTAGCTCTTCGTAAGTTGCTTGTATCTTTTTCTTGCTGAAGTCGTTTATTTCCAATCCCTGAACAATTTTGTAAACGCCATCCTGGCAGATAACAGGATGGCTATAAATTACACCCTCAGAAATACCATAACTGCCGTCTGAGGGTATGCTCATGGATGTCCAATCGTTTTCCTTTGTTCCAAAAACCCAATCATGAACATGATCAATAACGGCATTGGCAGCACTGGCGGCACTCGATAAACCGCGCGCTTTAATGATTGACATCCCACGTTCCTGCACAGTAGGTATGAAATAGTTTTCTACCCATGACGGATTGTTAATGAGGCCATTGACATTTCTACTATCTACTTCTGCATAACTTAGATCGGGATATTGAGTAGTAGAATGGTTCCCCCACACTACCATTTTACTGATGCTAGAAACAGGTCGGGCAAGTTTTATAGCTATCTGAGATAACGCACGATTATGATCCAGTCTCATCATTGCAGAAAAATTACCCGGTTTTAGTCTGGGTGCATTTTTCATAGTAATTAATGCATTAGTGTTGACAGGATTTCCCACCACCGTAACTTTTACGTCGCGATTAGCGACTTCGTCTAATGCTTTTCCCTGAGTAGTAAATATTGCACCATTAATTTTTAGCAAATCTTTACGTTCCATGTCTTTGCTGCGTGGCCGAGCGCCTATAAGCAATACAATGCTGGTATCGTGGAAAGCGATTTTAGGATCATCAGTGGCGGTTACGTTAGCTAGTAATGGAAATGCACAATCTTCCAGTTCCATCACTATGCCTTTGAGAGTAAGCTGTGCCTGAGATATATCAAGTAATTGCAAAATGATCGGCTGATCTTTGCCAAGCATGTTGCCTGTGGCAATACGAAAAAGAAGGCTGTAACCAATCTGGCCTGTAGCGCCGGTTACTGCAACGCGAATGGGTGGCTTCATTTTTTCTCTCCCAATAAAGGTAGCTAATGACTAGGAATTTATGAATATTTGACCAGACTGTTCGATAAAGTTGTTGAGGGACAAGTAAAGTCGGAACACTAATCGTATGATAGAAATCACCTCGATTCCATCATTGTTGCACGAGACATTGATATCAGCTAGGAATGAGTTGTCAGAAACTTCTTGCACATTATTGTATGCTCAACGTTCACGACTATAAAAACATTCCCTGCTACTGTCAATTTAAGTAGATTCAACAATCTGTTCAGGGTTGATTTGAGTCTGTCTGCTAAAATACTTGGGTTGTATCTACGAGGGTAACGGGCTAAACTCGCCCCCGATTTAAACTTAGTTACATAGAAGCAAAAATTGCATAGAAAACGTCCCAAGCATCTTAATCTTATGGAAATCAAACTGCCTTTGCCTGCAGTGATTTCGATTCTTCACCGTGTGAGCGGAGTGCTTCTGTTTTTCCCGGGGATTCCTATTCTGCTCTACAGCTTACAGATGGTGTTAGATTCTCCGCAGAGTCATGACGAATTCCAGATCCTTCTAACTAGTCTGCTAGTCAAGAGTGCGCTGATACTTTTTTTGTGGTTTTTCATGCATCATTTTTGTGCGGGTATTCGCTACCTGGTACTAGATTTAAATTATGGTATCGAGCTGGAGCAGGCGCGCATGAGTAGCAAGCTAGTATTTGTGGTAGGGATTGTTCTTACCCTATGGGTTGGGACAGCGATATGGTAAAGCGTATAGTCACTGGCGCTCACTACGGATTGCTGGATTGGCTAGCGCAACGTGTTACTGCTGTAGTAATGGTAATCTATATTCTTTTGTTGGTGGTGGTATTGCTGATTTTTCCGCCAAATGATTACGCTGCATGGAAAACGATATTTGGTAATCAGTGGACACGTATTACTTCTTTCCTGTTTTTTGTAAGCCTTTGTTGGCACGCCTGGATCGGGATACGTAACATTTTGATGGATTACATCCACGAAACAGGCATTCGTCTGACCATACAGGTACTGGTCATTTTATCGCTACTTTTTTATACCGTATGGGCTATCGATATTATGTGGAGCTAGTATGACGATAACCAAGAGAAAGTTTGATGTAGTTATTGTTGGAGCAGGGGGCTCAGGGATGCGCGCTGCTTTGCAATTATCGGAAGCGGGAGTTAAAGTTGCGGTATTATCTAAGGTATTTCCTACTCGTTCTCATACTGTGGCTGCACAGGGGGGCATTGCTGCGTCGCTCGGCAATGTCACTGAGGACAATTGGCACTGGCATATGTATGACACGGTGAAAGGCTCTGATTATCTTGGCGATCAGGATGCCATCGAGTTCATGTGCCGTCAGGCCAACGAAGTGGTATATGAACTGGAGCACTTTGGAATGCCGTTCGATCGTTTAGAGAATGGAAAAATTTATCAGCGCCCCTTTGGCGGTCAATCACAAAATTTTGGTGGAGCACAGGCCACGCGTTCCTGTGCGGCTGCAGATCGAACCGGGCATGCTTTACTGCATACATTATATCAACGCAACGTGCGCGCCAATACGCAGTTTTTTAATGAATGGATGGGGTTGGATTTGATTCACGATGAACAGGGCGATGTACTTGGCGTTACAGCGCTCGAAATAGAAACTGGAGAAGTTGTAGCGTTACAAGCCAGGGCCGTATTGTTAGCTACCGGTGGGGGTGGGCGCGTGTTTCAAGCCAGTACTAATGCTTTTATCAATACTGGTGACGGTCTTGGTATGGCAGCGCGAAGCGGTATTCCTTTGGAGGATATGGAATTCTGGCAGTTCCATCCTACCGGTGTGTATGGGGCAGGGGTACTTATCAGTGAAGCAGTACGCGGCGAAGGTGGATATTTGCTGAACAAGGATGGCGAACGTTTTATGGAACGCTATGCACCCAACGCTAGGGATCTGGCTAGTCGTGATGTAGTTTCTCGTGCCATGACCACGGAGATTAAAGAAGGACGCGGCTGTGGAATTAATGCTGACCATATACTACTGAAGCTAAATCATCTTGATGCAAATGTAATAAATATGCGGTTGCCAGGTATTCGTGAAATTGCCATCAAGTTCGCGCAGGTGGATCCGATTAATGAACCGATTCCGGTCGTACCTACTGCACATTACATGATGGGTGGCATTCCCACAAATCTTCACGGACAGGTTGTTGTTCCATACAAAACTGGGCCTGAAGAAGTAGTGCAGGGCTTGTACGCGGCGGGCGAATGCGCTTGTGTCTCAGTACATGGCGCGAATCGTCTGGGAACTAATTCTCTACTTGATATACTTGTATTCGGACGAGCTGTTGGCAGCCAGATTATCGAAGATTTGCGAAATAATCCTCATCACAAACCATTTCCTACAAGCTCCACGGATAAGTCACTCGCACGACTTGCTCGTTTAGATAGCCAAAAGGACGGTGAGAGTGTAGCTCAAGTTGGCGATGTGTTACGTAAGACCATGCAGGCACATTGCGGCGTGTTCCGTTTCGCCGATATGCTGAAAGAGGGTGTAACAAAAATTAGCAAAATTGCAGAACGAGCTGAACATACCGAAATTAGGGATAAAAGTAGAGTATTTAATACTGCACGAGTAGAAGCACTAGAACTTACCAACCTGGCGGAGGTTGCACTAGCTACCATGGTATCGGCAGAAGCCCGTAATGAGAGTCGTGGCGCTCATGCCCGTGACGATTTTTCCATACGAGATGACAACAAGTGGCTCAAACATACTTTGTATTTCAGTGAGGAAAGACGGCTGGATTACAAGCCAGTGAGATTAAAGCCATTGACTGTGGAATCATTTTCGCCAAAGGCAAGGACTTACTAAAGTGAATAATAAACGGTGAAAGATGGAAGGGGGCGGGTTATTTGTTCTGCTTTATCGTTCCTAGTTTATTTTTTATGATTTACTAATTTCGGAGCAAGTATGCGTTTTTCAATCTATCGTTACGATCCTGACAAGGACCAAAAACCGTATATGCAGGACTACGACATAGTGCTGGAACCAACTGATAAAATGCTGCTTGATGCGTTGATACGTATCAAGGTTTTTGATGATAGCTTGAGCTTGCGTCGATCTTGTCGGGAGGGTGTGTGTGGTTCAGACGGAATGAATATAAATGGCCGAAATGGGTTGGCCTGCATCACACCGGTTGCCGGATTAAAAGAACCGGTAGAATTGCGACCGCTTCCAGGATTGCCTGTAATACGAGATCTGATCGTGGACATGACTCAATTTTTTAAGCAGTACCACTCAATTAAGCCTTATCTCATCAATAACGATCCGCCGCCGGAAACAGAACGACTGCAGTCTCCTGAAGAGAGAGCAGAACTCGATGGCGTATATGAATGCGTCCTGTGCGCCTGTTGTTCCACCGCATGTCCTTCGTTCTGGTGGAACCCTGACAAATTTGTCGGTCCTGCAGCTTTGTTGCAGGCATATCGCTTTCTTGCCGATAGTCGTGATCAAGCCACTGCCGAGCGATTGGATAATCTTGAGGATCCGTACCGCCTGTTCCGCTGTCATTCCATTATGAATTGTGTGGATACGTGCCCTAAGGGGTTAAATCCAACTAAAGCTATCAACAAGATTAAGGGCATGATGGTAAAAAGAACCGTATGAAAGAACTAGATCGCGTCCGCTGGCGTTGTCGACGGGGAATGCTAGAACTGGATATCATATTGCAAAGGTTTGTGGACAAACACTATACGCAACTGAATGATACTGAATTGCAGCAGTTTGACACATTCCTGAACCTTCCTGACAATGATTTGTGGGATATGATCACGGCGAAGAAAGAAATAAAAGACATAAAACTGCAGCCCATGCTGCAACTTTTGCAAATAGTTTGAACAAATTGCGGTAGTTTTACCGCTAATTATAAAAACAGTGGAGATGATTATGGAGCAAAAAAGGGCAGCTAAACTTGATCTGGGAAATGGAGAGAAGCCAGTAGAATTCCCAATCATGTCTGGGAGCATGGGACCGGATGTAATAGATATCCGCACTTTGCATGCGAAGGGTGGTGTGTTTACTTATGACCCCGGCTTTCTTTCTACTGCTAGCAGTAGCTCTGAAATAACCTTTATTGATGGGGATAAGGGCATATTGCTTTATCGTGGCTACCCGATCGAACAGTTGGCCGCACAGTGTGATTTTATGGAAGTTTGTTATTTGTTGATGAATGGCGAGCTGCCCACGGCCGACCAGAAAGCCTCGTTCGACAAATCCATCAGTATGCATTCGATGGTGCATGAGCAACTTGCACAATTCTATCACGGATTTCGCCGTGACGCTCATCCGATGGCTGTGATGGTGGGTGTAGTTGGTGCATTGTCTGCGTTTTATCATGAGGCGATGGATATTTCAGATGCATCCCACCGCGAACTTTCAGCTTTTCATTTGATCGCAAAGTTGCCAACCATTACCGCAATGGCATATAAATATAATCTTGGCCAACCATTCATTTATCCGCGTAACAGCCTCAATTATTCGGAAAATTTCATGCGCATGATGTTTGCCGTTCCTGCCGAGGAATACATGCCCAATCCGGTATTGGCGCGAGCACTGGACCGGATTCTGATTCTACATGCCGATCACGAACAAAATGCTTCTACTTCTACAGTTCGTTTGGCTGGTTCCAGTGGGGCAAATCCGTTTGCCTGTATCTCAGCAGGCATC
>SMXG01000028.1 GCA_004356775.1 Betaproteobacteria bacterium
GGATAGGATGGAAGACATGGATCAGGGGGTGAATCCACAATTTTTCAGTTCTACTGTGTCGCCATGTACAAGGTCGTAAAATATGGATAGTTTACAGAAAGTAAAGCTGTCTAAGCCGTTTTTTCGTTGTTTGAATGTGCTCTAGCATTTTATTTTCTGGGCAGACCTGTGTGCTTATGAGCGATATAAAACTACTAGCTCTACTAAAGACTAGCTTAAAGATCTCGCGTGATTTTTGTTACCATTGTGGGATAGGGTATTGGACGAATAGCAGCGCTGGCTATGCTTCCCATGATGCCACGGTGATTTTACATGGACGCAAAGTTGAGAAACTAGAAAGCCTATACAACGAAATAGAAGCAGGAGGTAGAGCGTAAGCAGCAATTTTTTCATTTGATCTTGAAAAAACCGAGGGAAAAGATTTTGAGATAGTCATCCAAGCTATCAAATTGCAACTAGGTAGGTTATACGGCATTCTGGCATAATGCAGCTCTTATTTCCAATATCTGACTTCATTGGAGAGTTAGATATTGGAACAGTGGTTGATTATGCTGCGAGTCAATCTAGTTGCACCAATTGCGTTAACACGTGCTTGTTTACCGTTACTAAAAGCTTCTCCTGATACTTGCATTATCGTGACATTTGATACGCATGGTCATTACCCTGCAGCATATTGGGATGGATTTGCGGTAGCTAAGGAAAAGGTAGAAGTGCTAGTAAAAATTCAGGCTCAGGAATGGAAAATGCATGCAAACTTGCTTATCAACGCGTTAATTTCGGACCAGTACATACGTTGCAAAGAACTAAAACGCATCCAGGCGAGGCTAAACGGTTTGCCCAAGCCGCAAAGCCTGATGCTGACATATTTGATTCGAAAGGTCCGGCTAGTAAAGAGATAAGCGGAGAGACGGTATTTTGCTAGAGCTATGAGCAGTATAGATGCGGCAATAAGCAGAAAAAGGTATAATTATTCTGATACGGAAAAAAAGAAAACGGCGCGCGAGAGTGGCGGAATTGGTAGACGCACCAGATTTAGGTTCTGGCGCCGAAAGGTGTGGGGGTTCGAGTCCCCCCTTTCGCACCAGAGGACCGCAAGTCGTAAACGGTGTAGCGCAGTTATGTTTGATGGCCGCTGTGTTCTTTGGTCGTTGTGATGTCATATGAATAATAACAATTAGTCAGGAAATGTAATGCAATCCGATGTAGAAATCCTCGGCCCACTGGAACGTCGTCTTAACGTTACAGTACTGCAGGAAAAAATCGAGAGCGAAGTAGAAAGTCGCTTAAAGCGTTTGGCGCGTACAGCGAAAATACATGGTTTCCGTTCTGGTAAGGTCCCATTAAAAATCGTTTCACAGCAATATGGTCCTAAGGTACGTCAGGAGGTGATGGGTGAAGTATTGCATAGGAGTTTTGGTGAAGTGGTGCTCGAACAGAAGCTGCGAGTTGCGGGTTATCCACGCTTTGAAGCAAAGGAAGTGACAGAGAATACACCTCAGTTTGAATTCAGCGCGACATTTGAGGTTTATCCAGATGTGATCTTGGGTGACTTGAAATCGATTAGTATTGAGCAGACCGCAATGCAGGTTTCTCCTGCTGATGTTGACAAAGCTATTGAGATTATGCGTAAACAGCGGACTCAGTACGATGCAGTAGAGCGCCCTGTTATGATAGGAGATCGTATTAATATTGATTATCATGGGATTATTGATGGGGAAGAGTTTGATGGTGGTAGAGCAAATAATTTTTTTTTAGTTTTGGGTGAGGGTCAGTTTCTCAAGGATTTTGAGGAACCAATGCTTGGCATGAGTACGGAGCAGAGAAAAACGTTTGAGGTAACCTTTCCAGTGGATTATCATAATAAGGAAATCGCCGGAAAGACTGCTACATTTGAGGTAAAACTCAATGGAGTAGAGAAGTCGAGACTGCCGGAACTGAATGCAGAGTTTGCTAAATTGCTAGGTATCGCAGATGGCGACACAGAAAAAATGTATGGTGAAGTCCGGGCTAATCTTGAGCGTGAGGTCTCAAAACGGATAAAGACGAGAGTTAAGGAGAAGGTAATGCAGGCGCTGCTAGATACCATTCCAATCGAGACACCCAGGGTTTTGGTAGCGTTAGAATTAGACCGTTTAATGCAGAGTGCGAGAAACGATCTTAAGAAGCGTGGCATGAAGATTAAGGACGTGCCGTTGTCACCAGATTTATTTCAGGAGCAAGCGCTCCGCCGCGTAAATTTAGGGTTAATTATGGCAGAATTAGTAAAGACTTACGACTTGCATGCCAAGCCAGAACAGGTGCGTGCACTAGTTGAGGATTTCGCACAAAGCTATGAAAATCCTGGCGAGATGGTTAAGTGGCATTATTCTTCAAAGGAACGTCTTAATGAGGCCGAGTCTGCAGTACTAGAAGACAACGTAGTAGCGTGGGTGCTACAGAAAGCTAAGGTGGTGGAGAAGGTAGTGACTTTTGACGAATTGATGGGAAAATCTTGACATGATTCAACGAACTGAATGGGATCAATGCAATCATGATCCGAAAAGCTTAGGGTTGATTCCTATGGTGATCGAAACCAGTGGGCGTGGTGAACGTGCATACGATATATACTCTCGTTTGTTGAAGGAGAGAGTGATATTTCTTGTGGGGGCGCTTACCGAGTCCTCGGCTAATGTGATTGTGGCACAATTATTGTTTCTGGAATCGGAAAATCCAGACAAGGATGTTCATTTTTACATCAATTCTCCCGGTGGTATGGTTTCTGCCGGGTTGGCAGTCTACGATACTATGCAGTACATTAAACCTAGTGTTAGTACACTTTGCGTAGGCCAGGCGGCGAGTATGGGTTCGCTGTTGCTGGCAGCGGGTGCAAAAGGTAAACGTTTTTGCTTACCAAATTCTCGTATTATGATTCATCAACCGATGGGCGGCTTTGAGGGACCAGCTTCCGATATTGAGATACATGCCAAAGAAATTCTGTTTCTCAAAGGTCGGCTGAATCATATTTTGGCTAAGCACTGCGGTCAAAGCATTCAAACTATCGAGAAAGACACCGATCGAGACAATTTTCTCAGTGCTGAGGATTCTGTAAACTATGGTCTGGTGGATGAAGTGCTGACCAATAGAGATGGAAGCGCAGCCTAATGGCTATATAATAGCTAGAGGATCGGTTGTATTTTTTCTCTTAGTAGTGGAGCACTGGTTTGGATAACGTGGAGTAATACTATGCCAGATAAGATTGCCGACGAAAAATTGCATTACTGTTCCTTTTGTGGGAAAAGCCAGCACGAAGTAAAGAAGCTTATTGCAGGTCCGTCAGTATTCGTTTGTGATGAATGTGTTGAGCTTTGCAACGATATTATTCGTGAAGAGTTGCAGGAGGTCGAAGCCACCAACCTAACCAAGTCAGATTTACCAGTACCGCATGAAATTTGCCAGATTCTTGATCAATATGTTATTGGCCAAGAACCGGCAAAAAAGATTCTGTCTGTGGCGGTGTATAATCATTATAAGCGATTAAAGAACCTAGCCAAAACAGTCAACACTGACGACATTGAGCTGTCGAAAAGTAACATCTTAATGATCGGCCCCACTGGTTCTGGCAAGACACTCTTGGCACAAACACTGGCGCGGTTGCTTAACGTGCCATTTATAATGGCTGATGCCACAACCTTAACTGAGGCAGGATATGTCGGCGAGGACGTGGAAAACATTATCCAAAAACTGCTTCAAAAATGTAATTACGATACGGATAAGGCTCAGCAGGGTATCGTATACATTGATGAGATTGACAAGATTTCGCGCAAGTTAGATAATCCATCAATAACTCGTGATGTCTCAGGTGAGGGCGTACAGCAGGCATTGTTGAAGCTGATCGAGGGTACTATTGCTTCGGTACCTCCTCAGGGTGGGCGAAAGCATCCCAATCAGGAATTTGTTCAGGTAGATACCACCAATATTTTGTTTATTTGTGGTGGTGCGTTTGATGGTCTTGACAAGGTAATACGCGCTCGATCTGAGAAGGGCGGGATAGGTTTTGGTGCAGATGTGAGGAGTAGCAGCGATAGTCGCAGAGATATCGGTGCGGTGTTGCGGGGAGTGGAGCCGGAAGATCTAGTTAAGTACGGTTTGATTCCAGAATTTGTCGGACGCCTGCCTGTGATTGCGACCTTGGATGAGCTTGATGAATCAGCTTTGATTCAAATTCTTGCCGAGCCAAAGAATGCGCTTACTAAACAGTACCAAAAAATGTTTAACATGGAAGGTGGTGTCGATCTAGAATTCCGAGAGCAGGCGCTCAAGGCGATTGCCAAGAAAGCGTTGGCACGCAAGACTGGTGCACGTGGTCTACGTTCTATTCTGGAAAGTACGTTGCTAGATACGATGTTTGATCTCCCGTCTCTGGAAAATGTCATCAAAGTAGTAGTTGATCACGGTTCAATTGTAGGCGACATTAAGCCGATTCTGATTTATTCGGATAAACCAAAGGTAGCAAAGAGCCTTTAGTTATTAATTTTGAGCGGTGCTTGGTATGTTGCCTTGAATTTCTTCGTGACGTCCCCACAACTTTTTTGTTATCCCTTAGTTTGTACTTTTTATAGGTGAGTCGACATGTCCCTCCCAATTAAAGATCCCAATCAAGTGTTGTTGCCGTTATTACCACTGCGCGATGTGGTAGTGTTTCCGCACATGGTAATTCCTCTATTCGTAGGACGACCCAAGTCTATCAAGGCGCTGGAGAGTGCTATGGAGTCTGGTAAGATGATTCTTCTGGTGGCACAGAAACTTGCTGCCAAAGATGATCCGGGTCCCGAAGACCTTTATGGTGTTTGCAGTGTTGCCAATCTGCTACAAATGCTCAAACTGCCTGATGGCACTGTCAAAGTTCTGGTGGAGGGCGGTCGCCGTGCCAGTATTTTGAAGATAATTGATACCGGTACTCATTTCTCTGGGCAGGTTGTTTTACTACCTCCCGACACAGTCGACAGTAATAAAGTAGAAGCTATGAGACGTGCAATTCTGGTGCAATTCGACCAATACGTGAAACTCAATAAAAAGATTCCACCTGAGATACATACTTCACTTAGCGGCATAGATGAGGCAGGACGTCTGGCCGACACAATTGCAGCTCATTTACCATTGAAGCTTGGGCAAAAGCAGGAAATCTTGGAGATATTTGATGTACCGAAGCGTCTAGAGCACCTGTTGGTGCTATTGGAAACCGAACTTGACATACTCCAGGTGGAAAAACGTATTCGTGGCAGGGTCAAGCGCCAGATGGAGAAGAGTCAGCGAGATTACTATCTCAATGAGCAGGTGAAAGCTATCCAGAAGGAACTGGGAGAGGGAGAGGATGGTGCCGATCTAGAAGAGATAGACAAGAAGATCAAAGCTGCCAATATGTCTAAAGAAGGCCGCATCAAGAGTGAAACGGAACTGAAAAAACTGCGTTTAATGTCTCCCATGTCGGCTGAGGCCACGGTGGTACGTAACTACATCGATGCGCTAGTCGCATTGCCGTGGAAGAAGAAAAGTAAAATCGGTAAAGACCTCCATGCCGCCGAAATTGCACTTGAGAAGGATCATTACGGTTTGGACAAGGTTAAGGAGCGTATCGTCGAGTATTTAGCAGTACAGCAGCGCGTGGACAAGCTAAAGGCACCCATTCTATGCTTGGTGGGCCCGCCAGGTGTAGGTAAGACCTCACTAGGTCAGTCTATCGCCCGTGCCACTAATCGTAAATTTGTTCGCATGTCCTTAGGTGGTGTGCGTGACGAGGCCGAAATACGTGGCCATCGTCGTACCTACATTGGTTCAATGCCGGGCAAGATTTTGCAGAATATGACTAAGGTTGGCGTAAAGAATCCATTGTTCTTGCTGGACGAAGTAGATAAGATAGGCATGGATTTTCGTGGTGATCCATCTTCTGCATTACTTGAAGTACTTGATCCTGAACAGAACAATTCATTTGTAGACCATTACATTGAGGTTGAATATGACTTATCTGATGTAATGTTTGTTGCTACTGCCAATACCCTGAACATACCTCCAGCATTATTGGATCGTATGGAAGTACTACGACTATCGGGTTACACTGAGGATGAGAAACTTAACATTGCTACCCGTTACTTATTACCAAAGCAAATGAAAAATCATGGCCTAAAGGAAAATGAACTGGTGGTATCTGAGGCTGCACTGCGTAATATTACTCGTTATTACACGCGAGAGGCAGGTGTACGTGCGATGGAGAGAGAAATCTCAAAAATTTGCCGGAAAGTGGTAAAAGAATTGTTACTAAAAGGTATCCAGAAAAAGATAGCGATCAGCACGCGCAATCTGGGTAAATACTTGGATGTACGACGTTATACTTACGGGCTTGCCGAGGAGAGAAATCAAGTGGGGCAGGTTACTGGTCTGGCATGGACCGAGGTTGGCGGAGAATTACTAACTATCGAGGCAGTGGTACTTCCAGGTAAAGGTAAGACCATCACTACTGGTAAACTAGGTGAAGTAATGCAAGAATCAATCCAAGCCGCGTTGTCGGTAGTGCGTAATCGTTCTAGGGCACTAGGTATCCCTGAAGATTTTTACCAGAAGAATGATATTCACATTCACTTACCAGAAGGTGCAACACCCAAAGATGGGCCAAGTGCCGGTATTGGTATATGTATTGCGATGGTGTCGGTGTTGACAGGTATCCCAGTAATAGCAGCCGTTGCAATGACGGGTGAGATCACGTTGCGTGGTGAAGTGCTCCCAATTGGAGGACTAAAAGAGAAACTTTTGGCAGCGCACCGCGGTGGCATAAAGATGGTGCTGATTCCAGAGGAAAACGTCAAAGACTTGGTTGAGATTCCAGATAACATCAAGAACCGACTGGATATACATCCAGTAAAATGGATAGACCAAGTGCTAGACTTAGCGTTGGAGCACAAACCGGAGGCGCTTCCTGTTGTTGCTACTCCGCCCCCTACTACCGAGGCCACTAAGGATGATCCGATAGTTGGTGCTCTTAAGCATTAATAACCATATAGGATTTTACGTCTTCAGTTGGCTAACCTATTGAAAGAAAAAGTGCCAATCTCAGGTGATTTTGCTTTCGAGCTCCACTCAGTCGTACTTCGCCTTAAAAAGTGTTCTATTCTATAGGAGAGAGGGTTTCCTGTTTTTCAAGTATAAGTAAAAAGTTTCTTATTAATAATGTTTTTGAAAATATTTTGACAATTGCTTGACCCAGCACAAGAGGCTTGATATAAAAGCGGTCACAGGATATATCCTGTGACTTACTTATTAATAATTCAGGGGGGAATTACGTGAATAAATCCGAACTCATCAATGCCATTGCAAAATCTGCAAGCATCTCAAAAAAATGCGCAAGTGACGCACTAGACGGAACATTATCTGCAATTAGAATCGCTCTTAAAAAAGGCCAAAGCGTCACTCTAGTAGGATTTGGAACTTTCAAAGTGGTTAAGCGTGCAGCCCGTACTGGCCGCAATCCTCGTACTGGTGCCGCCATCAAAATTAAAGCGGCCAAGGTTCCAAAATTTAGTGCAGGAAAGGCGCTCAAACAAGCCGTAAACTAGTTTTTTCGGGGCGGGGTGCTTAGCTCAGTTGGTAGAGCGTCGCCCTTACAAGGCGAATGTCGGCGGTTCGACCCCGTCAGCACCCACCAACGGAATTCTACGAATTATTGGAGTGGTAGTTCAGTTGGTTAGAATACCGGCCTGTCACGCCGGGGGTCGCGGGTTCGAGCCCCGTCCACTCCGCCATTTTTTGCTATAAACTTGGGCGAACGCAAGTTCGCCTTTTTTATTCGTACTTTGGATTTCAGTAATGTTTGATTTTGTTCAGAAACGAAAACGTGCAGTCCAAGTCATCATGGTGATTGCTACATTGCCGTTCCTGTTTTGGGGAATTGATTCGTACCGCAGCCCCAGCGGTGAAGATTATGTTGCACTAGTTGCCGGGGAAAAAATTCATCGCCAGGAATTTGACCAGGCATTACGCACCCAACAGGAGACTATGCGGGAAACTATGGGAGATAGTTTTAACGTCACCATGCTGGATGACCCAGAAGTAAGAATTGCAGTGTTGGAGGGACTAATTCAACAGCGACTACTTGATCGTGAGGCAGCACGTATCGGACTGACTGTCCTAGATTCCCAGCTGGTAGAAGTTATACAGGCTATTCCAGCATTTCAGCAGGATGGGAAATTTTCTATTCAGCTCTATAAGGAACTATTGCGTAACCAAGGGATGACTCCAGTGATGTTAGATTCGCGTGTTCGTCAAGATATGATGCGGCAACAAGTGATCGATGCCTACACCAAAAATGGTTTTATTTCGGATACGGTAGCAAAGAGCATTATACGTTTAAGCGAAGAGAAACGTGAAATTAGTCGTGTTCAAATTCAACCAGAGCAATTCTTGTCACAAATAAAACCTAACAATGGTGCGATTAAATCCTATTATGACAGTCACCAAACTGAGTATCGACAACCAGAACAAGTGCGAGTCGAGTATCTAGTATTATCAGTGGACGGCTTGGCTAAAAAAGTACAGGTGAGCACCGATGAAACAATAAGATATTTTGATGAGCACAAAGCTGAATTTGGTCAGGTGGAAGAGCGTCAGGCTAGTCATATTTTACTAAGTGCGCCTACTACCGCATCTGATGCAGACAAAGCTGCTGCGCACGCTAAGGCAGAAGAATTATTGTCGCAGATTAAACAGTCACCAGAAAGTTTTGCTGATCTTGCCAGACAATATTCGCAAGATGCTGGATCGGCGGATAAAGGTGGTGATCTCGGCGGCTTTTTTGGGCGTGGTACGCTGGATAAGGCTTTTGAGGATGAGATTTTTCAGATGGAAGTTGAAGAAATTCGTGGGCCAGTTCAGACGGACTTTGGTTTTCACATCATTAAACTTTCCGCGATAAAAGCAGGAGAAATAATAAATTTTGATGGGGTGAAGAATCAGGTTAAGGAGAAATTAAGGAAGCAGAAAGCAGGAAAAGAGTTTGGTGAAATGGCTGAAGATTTCAACAATATGGTATATGAACAAAGCGATAGACTACAGCCTGCTGCCGAGGCATTTAGATTACCTATACAACAGAGTGGATGGATCAGTAGGAAAGAAGGTAAGCCTTCATATTTCACCAATGAAAGGCTGTTGCAAGCAATATTTTCAGAGGACTCGATCAAGAACAAGCGGAATACCGAGGCGATTGAGGTTACGCCAAACACCTTGATTTCTGCAAGAGTGTTTGATTACAGGCCTGCAGCCATGCGTTCAATAGCTGTAGTTAGGGAGGAGATCATCAGGCTCGTGGCACGTCAGCAAGCAACAGATCGGGCAGTCAAAGAGGGTAGGGAGAAGCTAGAGCGGTTGCAAAAAGGCGAAAAAAATGTAGTTAAGTGGAGCCCTACCCTGCAGGTTTCCCGCAAC
>SMXG01000029.1 GCA_004356775.1 Betaproteobacteria bacterium
AAGGTTTTTAACCAAGGTGTGAAAGGGATTATTTCTCAGGGCGGTCCATCAATGACCAAAACAGGCTCCTGCAGGTACAGAGGAGACAGCGGCTGTAAATGCATAATAGGCCAGTTAATTGATGATTCTGCTTACAGCACCAAGCTCGAAAATGAAGAAGTTAGTAGTATTAATGTGAAAGAGGCGCTTGTTAAGTCAGGTATAAAGTTTAACAAGGGTGATACTGATTTCCTTGTTCTCATGCAATACCTACACGATAGAGCAGCACACATGGCTTCATTAAAAAGAGTTTCGTTTTTTCACATTTTCGCTAGAAATATAAAGACCTTTAAGAATATAAAGCTTTTCCCCGAAGTTCAGGCGGCGCTTAATTCGAGATTAGGTTTAGAGGTATAACGCATAGTACTCAATGAGGGAAATATACAATATTAATCCAGTTGCTAAGCCCAGGATGACGCAGCGGGATAAATGGAAAAAAAGGCCATGTGTACTGGGATATTACGCATTTAAAGACGATTGCAGATTGCACAAAGTTAGGGTACCAGCCTGCAATTCTCACATTATATTCGTTATTCCAATGCCGAAATCATGGCCGAAGAAAAAAAAGGCAAAATTTGTTAACAAAGCGCACCAGCAAAAACCAGATAAGGACAATCTGGAAAAGTCATTACTTGACGCCGTATACGGTGAAGACTGCGTAGTGTGGGATAACAGAGTTACTAAAATTTGGGGCGACGTAGGGAGAATAATAATTTGTGACATTTACCCCGGTAACGATTTGTTTTATATCGAGGGCCTTAAATGGCCGAAAATAATACAGTTTGCATAGTAGTAATCAAATAGGAGAAACGCGCATATGTAGAACGTGTGAGGCAGAAAAGGAAATTGGGGAATTCCCTATTCGCAGCTCGCCCAGGGCTAAGATATGGAGGAAGCTAGATTGTAAAAATTGCATCAACAAAAAGTGCCTCGAGAAAAGAAGAACCGACCCAGTATGGAACGAAAGGAGAAACAAGCAACGACGCGAAAAAAGAGCAAACGACCCCGCATGGAGAGAAAACGTAAACGAGCGAAAACGAAAGTCTCGGAATCCAAATATTGCGAATAAGCGCCAAAGAGAGTTATATAGAAATAATCAAGAATACAGAGAAAAAGTACAAAATTTGAACAGAGCTTACCTTCGCAAAGTAAGCTCCAGCGAAAATTATAGGAAAAGAAAAAGGAAGTACTACAAAAAGCGGAAAAAAAGAGCTATTTTAGGTTTGAGTGATAATTATCTGAAGGAATTGCTCTCTCGTCGAAGTAATCTAAAGCACGCATCAATACCCCAAGAATTAATAGAGGCAAAACGCCAGCAACTTTTAATAATACGGCACTTACGAGGGTAGATTTATGAACAGCATCACAGCTTTAAGAGTAGAGTTAGCCGATATATTCTCTGGCCTGAAAGCCAAAACAATTGACAACAAAGACGCGCAAGCAATGATTAACGCGGCTGGGAAGATGATCAATTGTGTAAAGCTGCAGCTAGAATATCAGCAGTTGTTAGGCACGGGCATTAAAATTGTATTTTTAGATGAAGATCCTGGTGAGTAAAAATTCAGAAACGCGCATAGAGACTATTGACCACAACGGGCAGACCTATAAGCTGGGCAAGTTCAACATTATTTACAAGAAGCAAGCAGATAATAATAGCTGGCAAAAAGCGAACATCGGCCAGAAAAATTTTATAATAATAATTAAAAAAATGGTCCAGGCGCATGGATTTAGCTCGCAAGTGTGGAAAGACTTATATCTGGTACTCACAAGGGCGGGCTTCCCTATTGAGCATAGAAAAAACATCTAGTTAAGGAAATTACTGATGTCGATACACCCTCAACTAAAAGCCCGCATAATCAAATTAGTAGGAATTTATATTGATGCTATAGCTAACCCATGTGATGGCGCCGGCTGGAACGGGGAAACTATGGTTAGCAGAATGATGGAATATAGAGGTTTTCTGCCGGAACCATCAGGCAAGCCACACGATGGGGCAATAGTACAAGCTACCAAGTTAATAAAAAAACTCCACTACGATTATCCAAAGGCACAGTTATGCATGTCATCACTGACAAATCATCAGCATGACGCTATAAAAGCAAAACACTTATTTCAAGGAATATTTACAAAAACCAACTACACTTATACAGATGCGGATAGAGCGGCAATACTCAGTATATCAAAACATGAATACAAACTTCGTTTAGGTAGAGCCTATGTTAAATTCGCCAAAAAGCTTGAAGAGCTTGACCGGTTTGAATACCTGCAAAGAAAGACAAAAGAGTTAAACAGTCAATTTTTGTCTGTCGCTACAACTGGTAATTAAAACCTCAACAAATTAAATTTTTAAAAGTATTGATTTTACTAATCTTTTCGTGTACATTATTTATATTCTGGGATAGTTTCCTAAATAGGGTAGGGTGTGGTATGTAGTAGCCGCAAATCAGCGCGGCTTTTTTTGTGCCTAAATTTCTTCCTTCCTCGAGGTGATGAAATGTTCCTATGATCACTAAACACATAGAAACCCCGCCCCGCCCTAGTTAATTCGTTACTTTTCCATTTTGACCTAACATACCTCCCTGAGGCATATTTCGTACAGGTGCGCGACATATGCTTATTCTGTGGGCACGATTGCAGTGCCCTTTTTTTAGGTGCTAATAAATGCCGAAACCATTCATTACGGCGGAAGTGTCGCTTGGGAATATATTAATTTTACTTGGCGTAGCTGTATCGATGTTATTTAGCTATACGCAGCTTAGGGTAGATGTTAACAAAAACACTATAGAAATTCACTCAGTAAAAGAGATTAGTCAAACCAATGATCAAAACATATCAAGTAAATTGGACGAGTTAAGAGACGATTTAAAAAAGCTTGTGTGGGCACGTGGCGGTGAATGAATTTCAGTTTAACCTGCTTTGCGTATACATCTGATAGAGGTAAAAAAAGTTGAGATTCAAGAAAGGTGTAAATTTTCAAGGAATATCACCCGAGTTAATACTTGGCCTTTTTGTCGCAAACGAAGTTTATGCGCTTTATGGCGTAAATATGACGGTGACTAGTTTGCTCGATAGCAAGCACAGCCGCACATCATTACACTACAGCGGCAATGGAGCGGACCTCAGAACTAGAGATTTAAAGGCAAAAGCAGACGCAGATAAAATCGCAAAAGAGATCAAGTTAAGATTAGGCATTCACTTCGATGTCATTGTAGAAAGCACTCACATGCATATGGAATATCAACCACACATATCGTAACGACTTTGTAAAAAAACAAATAGGCGGGCTCACGTGAAAATAATTTTAATATTATCGTTATTATCAAGCCAAAGCTGCACAAGCTTACTGCGTGATGTTAACGAGCTAATAGGTGTTCAACAAGATGATAACGCAATGCTCGCTATCTGCGCCGAAGTTCATAGCGATAATCCATTAACTGAAATTGATATAAGTATTAGGAGATTGGAATTTCCCAAAGATATGGACGTTTCTAAAGTAACGCCCGAGCACATTATACAGCTCCTAAATTGTTGAAAGGTGATAGGAACATGAAAAAACTATATTTGATTTTGATTTTGTTTATTACTGGATACGGCACCGGCGCGGCTGGGCAAGGTAGTGGCATGGCTGAACAAGAAGAGCTTAGAACTATGGAGGTAAATGTTGCCTGGACTGCACCTATCGATGAGATTTTGCGCTATGAGATTTCATGGACAACTTACGGCGTTGAGCAATGGATTGATGTTGACGTTGAAATCCCAAACACACAGACGTTCAGGAACTCAGGACTATTTGATTTAGATGAATTTGAGGAAGGCGGATCTTACCGTGTGAGAGCAGTTGATACTAAATTGCGTCCATCTGATTGGAGCGAATTCGCAACTGCTTTGTGGCCATCTCGAATAAAACAAATGGGCAAACCAACTACTGAAACCACAATATTAATTGATGGCGAAAAGGTAAAAGTTACTAAACGGCGTAGACGATTTGGTCACAAGCGCGGAAGGTGGGGCTGACATGACGCTAAAAGATGAGATAAATAACGATCCTATTGGCCGTGGATACTCAGGTATGGATGATACAGAGATACTTGCTAGCTTAAAAGTAGAAGACAGAGCTTTTGATGTGCCTTTTGTAACAGGATTCGCTGTTCAAAATGAGGTTGTTGACTCCGAATATGACGCCCTAACTGCCACAAAAAAGCTGCAATTGTTGTCCCTTATTTCGAGCGACCGATTAGATCCATTTGGTTTTGGCGCCAATATAATTAAAGACATTTTTACCCAGGGGGCACAAACCCTTGCTAACCTGCAAGCAATGCGCAGCATACTAATTACTCGCGAAGAAGAACTGGAGTTAGGTAACGTTCGACTTGGAGCTATCGAAAGAGCGAGGGCATAATAATGTTAGGAAAATTCTATAAGTTTCACGTCAAAAATAATCTTAGTTTTGACATGGATCTATCTTCAAACTCTGCCAATGAGATAATAAACTTAAGCTGGACGCCGTGGAAGATAAAGACATTTGGCGCTATTGTTTATGGTACTGAAATAACCAAAGCATACACTGCTGCTGATATTGCAGATGATGCATCTTTTGAGTTTTCCCAAACCGATAACAGTACCGATCTAAATATTGGAGCACTTGGAATGCTTACATATGAGACAGATGACGCATCAGCATTAGGTAACATAGCGCTATACTATGAGATATCCACAGATGGGGGTACAACTTATCCAAGCGATGCGGCTGATTTTATTGCTTCGGAAGATTTGCTATTGGTAATTAGGTTGCAAATTGCTGGTGATGGAGCAGGTTATAAAAGGTCAACTCCGTTTCAAATGTCGGCATAATGAGGAAGCCTCAACACTCGATATTAGATAAAAACCAAGCCGATCCTAAACAGGGTTGGTTCTGGAAATATGCAGATTTGGCAATACTGTTTAATTCTGGAACTGTATTTGAATATGATCTGGTTCAAAATGAACGGCCAACCCTAAATGGCACCCCGACCATAACATCAGAACCTTATTTAGGTACAGCGGCAGAGTTCCTAACAAACGAGGGGCTTCTATATTCCAAAAACCGTTATACTGGAACTGGCAGAGATATAACACTCGCTGCGACGATTCGTAGCAATGAAAGTGGTGGTATATTTTTGGCATTATCATCTGGAAATGAAGCTATCAGAATACAGCTTTCTGCCAATGTCCTACGATTTGTGTATGGCGGGGTAGTAGCTATCACTAGCACCGTCCCTATTACTAAGAACATTCCTTGGTTTGTGGCTGTTGGCTACAAGGATTCAGACGGAACAATTGATTTCTTCTCACGCAGATTGGATACGGGTGAGATAAACACTCAAACTATCGTTGATTCTCGAACATGGGTTGCCGGGGATGGTACGTATTTAGTCGGGGAAGGGCATTCCACCGGGGCTAGTGACTTCGATGGGCGAATGGGCATGGCCTGTGTGCTTAGGCGTTATATGTCTCTGGACGAGATAAGAAGCTGGTCAGATAACATTTATGGGCCATGGACCCAAAAATCCAATTTACTACCGTTTATCTTTGCCTCTCCTGCCGGTGACTCGATAACGCTTGAGCCAGATACAGAATTAATTGACGTTACTGGTTTGCTCTCTGTTGTCATTGTACCGAAAACGCTAACACCAGCGGCCGAAAGTGTAAGCGTCATCGGGTCAGCATCTACTGTTAGCACGCCTCGCACGGTGAGCCCGGCGAACGAGATTATCAACGTAGTTGGATCAATATCGATACTTAACACATCGTTAACGTTGTCGCCAGCTAATGAGCAAGTAATTGTAACAGGGTTTATATCAACGATACTTTTACCGCTTGTAAGTTTGTCATCAGAGCGAACTATTAACGTTCAATCAGAAAACCGTTTTATTCAAATTCAATCAGAAAACAGACTGCTCAAAGTAGCAGTTTAGGAGTTGTGAAATGACAGCAGGCCCATGGGTAATGCACGACACATTTATCGAAGATTGCGTCAAAGGCGATGTCGACATTGATACCGATGTTTTTAAAGTAATTCTGTGCAGTTCGGCATCTAACGCGGAGGATACTTCGGTTGTAGCGCACGCTTCTATCACCAATCAGCTAGCAACGGCCAACGGTTATACACAAGATGACGAAGTTGTAGCTTTAACCGGCAGCAATTCGGCGGGTTCTTATACGATTGACGGCGATGATCCTTCGTGGGATGTCGTTACGGCTGATCTCGTATTTCGTTTTGCTGTCATCTATGACGATACCCACGCAAGTAAGCTCATAGTCGCTCATATGTTAGCGGATGACACACCAGCCGATGTTACCCAAACACCAGACAACCCGATAACGATACAAATAAATGACATAATCACCATAGCGCGCGTTTAATCTGATGGCCCTTGTAAAGACTCCACTCGCTAGTCTTGATTACGGTTTTGATTGGACCGCTTGGCTAGACGGCGACACCATAAACACGAGCACTTGGTCCGAGTCTACTGGTGTTTTGACGCTTACCAATGAGTCAGAAGCGTCAGGGATCACTTCAGTTGATATATCCGGTGGTTTAAAAAACAACGTGTACAGGGTGAAAAACAGTATTGTAACCAATGCTGGTAGGCATGATGACCGTGATTTAATTATTCCAGTCAGACCAAAAACAAACTAAGCGTGGCCTGGGATAAAACAAACAGTGGTCGTGGTGGCTCCAAGTGGCGAGCTAAGCGGGCACGAGTATTCAATCGTGACCAGTATCTATGTCAGATCTGTAAGCGCAACCAGAAAATAACACCCGTTGCTTTGCACGGTGCCAAGCATGGAATCTGTGATCACATCAAGCCGTTAGCCGAAGGTGGAACAGATAAAGAAGAAGACCTGCAATGCATATGCCAAGCCTGCGACAGACTTAAAACATTCAACGAATCCGCTCATGGGCGAGGTGTACCACCTGCTGAACACTCAACCAAACCCTTTTATAAAAATGTCGGCTTAGATGGTTGGCCGACTGATCCTGACCACCCGGCGAATAGGCCAGGCAATGTGTAAACCACTAGAGATAACTTTGGATGCGTATGAAATCACTATCATGCTGGAACAAATTTCGGAGAATTTTAATCGCTCCGTTAATATTGTTGACCGTTTAGGTTTTGTTGTTTCAGCACGGCAAAACGATTCATTTAGAGCTATCCATACAGCAGTTATGACAGAAGACTACAACATGCTTGCAGAAGAAATCAAACTAATAACATGAATACAAGCAAAATCGGAAGCGCCAACATCGCCAAGGGTGATTATCTAATCCTCAGCACAGAGCAATCACTAAGCCTTGAAGTGTTTGAAAAGCTAAAGCAACAATTAGAAGACGTGTTACCTGACAACAAGATAATCATTCTCACGAGTGGGATGAAGCTTAGCAAGATTACGAGAGAGGATATGTCGGCGCTACTTGAACGCAATCCGCCCACACCACCAGGGCCGCGCGAGTTACACTTCAAATAGGTAGTGAGATGGATAAGAACAAGAGCGCTCGATTGTGGCTATGGTTCGGATTGAGCCATGCGTCTTGGCTGACCATTCCTAGAGTGTTGTGCCATGCTATGCCCGGACGCGTGGCAGGACAAAATGGCAGACCTATTAGAAGAGTACGACGATGCCTTCCCCAACCAACCGGATCTTGGCACGTCAGTACGATGCACAACCCCAACCGGCAAGCTAACTAAGACACCGCGCTGGTTGATCAACTACAGGCATCCAGACACCCGTTTAATTGACAAGCTAAGGGCGCCCCCGGGGCGGGTCGAATCTCTACAGTCTCAGGCAACAGACAC
>SMXG01000030.1 GCA_004356775.1 Betaproteobacteria bacterium
CATAAGCCTGATCTAGTATTCTAGATTCTGCCTCAAGTTCATTATCAGCATGTTTACGTGTACTGCCTTCACCGTCAAATGAAAACGGGCTACGGATTTGTTTAATTGCGTCTTCTGCCTCATAGAACAAAGCAAGAACAGTCTCGGCTAGCTCAATGCGGCGTTTACCAACAAACTCTCTTTTCCACGCGGATACACCAGCTATAAAAGTAAGAGCAGCTATTAAAACTGAGATTGAACTAACAAAATCGAGCATTACAACTCTCCAAGGCTGTGAAGTTGCTGCATTATAAAGCCTAATTGGTGGTAAGCACCACTGTGGTGGGAGTAAGAAAAACCATGGTGGGAATAAGCGCCACTATTGTGAGGGAAAATACTACTATGGTGGGAGTAAGTATTGTTATAGTAGGAATGAGCGTTACCATGGTGGAGGACAAACGCCAACATTGTTAGTGTAAGTAAGAATATAGTGGGAATAGATAAATACCACTATTGTGGAAGTAAGTCTCAATATG
Organism: Betaproteobacteria bacterium; assembly: GCA_004356775.1. Lineage (GTDB taxonomy): Bacteria > Pseudomonadota > Gammaproteobacteria > Burkholderiales > Nitrosomonadaceae > BJGV01. The sequence goes on from SMXG01000030.1 coordinate 516, forward strand.
GTGGGAGTGTGCACATCTATGGCGCCGCTAAACACCACTATGATTAGAGGTAAATCCACTATGGTGATGTAAAACACCACTTTGGTGGGGAAAATACTAAGAGAAGCACCATAAGCACTATAAAAGACATTATAAGTTCCACTATTGTGCTGAACGGTATTTTGGTGAAAGGTTTACTACCTACGTATTATGCATACCTGCTGTTGTTGTAGCGCCCCAAATAACACCAGTGTATATCCATCAATGGTTGGTATAAAAGCAGTCTAGAACGGAACCTTCATCCCCCGCATATGAGCGCATAAAGAAAAGAGAGTGGGTTAGGTACTACATTGATAGTGGAGTCGGATTGTTCCAGACTAGGTGCACCCCCACCTATCCCCCCTTGCTTGGTTATTCATTTCTAACCCGTCCTGCAATGATCAAACGTCGATGTGCCAGAAACCGTAATCTTAGGTACCTGTGTAATTCCTGTGTAATCAAGCAGAGAAAATTACACAAAATACAGGAATCCGCCAGAACCAAGACAGGTGTTGTTCGCGCCATAAATACTTATGAATCATACTATTGAGAACAATCAAGAAACAATCAGACAAGCTAACACGAATACTGAAAATCCTTGTGTCGGCGGTTCAATTCCGTCCTTGGCCACCAGATAGATAAAAGGTTTGAGTGGTTTCCTCCTCTAGGCTCTTTTTTTATTTAGTGGAATGTAACTAGTTTGTAACGGAATTTACTCAATACTGGAAAACTTGGGTAATAAAATGCTGGTATGGAAAGAATGTAACAAAGACTGTAAATACTGGCTTTGAAGAGATATTCCTAGATTATTCTTAGCTTGGCGCCAGCAACTGACATTTCTAGTACTTTTCGCGATAAAAGGTTTCTGTTTGAAATAAATAATTTAGAGGTGCGCTTGATTTTTGTTTGTATCACGCTCTCAAACACAAAGGCCACTCCCTTTCGGTAGTCTTGCAGGCCAGACTAGCGAGAATTGGTTTCAAAATATTGCTATTTTAGCTCTATATCAACCCCTATACTAATGGCAGCACAAGTCCTTATTTTTCTAACCTGATCCATAGATATATAGAGAATTTCGTAAATTCCACGGGTGATTTTTACTCTATCAAGTCTATCAATACCTACCGATGCAATGAGGCCACATTTAGCCCAAACAGTCGTGGGATCGCGAGGAAACGGAGTGTTTTTTAATTTATAGTGGTATGTCTGGATGGGGGTTTGGCAAAGTTGTACCCAATGCTACGATGTCAATAATATCCCAAGCATGCCTCATGTTCCAATGTGCCAGCATGGGATTAACTTGATGTCGACATCAATCGCATTCACCGAACAGCTTATGAAGGAAAAAGAACACATTAATTGAGAAGTATGTTCTTTTCCATTCGACAAGATCAAAGCTCGGCCTAATGTCGGGCTTTTTTATGCGTATATGAACGTCTGCTTTTGGCACAAAGCAGACTTTATTGAATGACTGCATTCGACCCAAAGCGGACATTCATCAGTAATCGCTATTAATCGAAATCAGGTTTATTTAAAGTCTTATTGTAGTGATATTACTGCCGTTAAGTGCCCTATGACTATGTTATGCTTGCTTCTCTAAAATTTTTTTTAATCCGCTCTGTATGGTCGATGATTTCGTACCCATCAGGCGCCTTATCGAAGGAATTAGTTTCATCCTTGTATAAACCGTTTCTGATATATCTTTCAAATAGTTCTTATACACTTCAATTAATTTCTTGTGTTCTTCTATTTCTGTCTCTAAGCCATTCGTTTTGTAGTCGAAGAATCGTGAACTCCTCTTCTTTGAGAGAATGACGCATTGATTTAGCATATTGGGTTTCACGAGTAATGATACGCATTAATAGCTCTGTGATATCTTTCATGGTGATCCCCCATCTATTTCTAATAGTTAGTGTCCTCCTGGTTATGAAACGCTATCTATTTCCGCCTCTGCTTCCATCCAGTCTTGTATTTCATCTCCGCTATTAAATCCACGTCGTTTAGATCGGTAATAATCTGCAGTAGCAATCCTTCGATGACGCTCGAGCTTATTTGCTAAACAAGAAGATGACAACACGTGCAACTATGGTCTCATGGTTGCAGTACACTACCGATCATCTAGGTAACATTTTACAAAGAAAATTCAATAGAAAATTACTTTTTCTTATCGGAAAAAATAATAAAATATTCAGATTCTTAAAATAATATTTTTGGAACTACTAAATTAACGTTCACATTTGGTACAAATGAGTCACTGGCAAATAGTTAGTTTTATCCAAGGCAAACATCCATATCTATTCTTTAGATGAATTATAAAGTTACCTATCGAATTATGAAGTGCCTTGGTTGATTACTTAGATTTTTTATTAAAAGAGTTGAACTTTCTTCTTTGGCTACTATCTATATACCCGGATTTAAAGCAATAACTTGTTTTGACAGAAATCTCCCCGGCAACCAAGGAACAAAAACAAAGTATTTTTCAATGAAATCTGCATGTTTTTTGTAGCTAGCCCTAGGGCCAAAGAATTTTTACTGCCTGTAATATAGAGTAAGAATAATAAAGCTTCTAGCGCCTATCTGTAAATCAATTTGTACAAATCATAGGCAATATCATGGAGGATGCAATGCTGAAAGTGAGCGAACTGAGCCGCGGCTATGGCGATTTCATGGCTGTCAACGATGTCAGCTTTACTATCACTAAGGGAGAAATCGTTGGGCTTTTGGGTCATAACGGTGCCGGCAAAACGACCATATTGAAAGTACTAAGTGGCTGCCTTGAACCCAATAAAGGTCAAATCACTTTCAATAATGCTGACTTATCCACTGACCCTAAATCCGTACAAAAAAGCCTAGGCTATCTACCTGAAAATTTGCCCCTCTATCCAGAGATGAGTGTGGTTGATTATCTAGATTATGTAGCCAATCTTAAAGGCTTGACCAATTCCCTAAACCGAGCCGAAATCGGTCGAGTAATCAAGGCCGCTGACCTTGGTGCGAAATTACTCGATCCGATTGCCACGTTATCCAGAGGCTATAGACAGAGAGTGGGAGTTGCTCAAGCCATATTAGGGCAACCGAAACTACTCATTCTAGACGAGCCTACCAGCGGCCTAGATCCTATCCAGACTGAACATATGCGGCAACTGATTCGCGATATTGCCAAAAATGCTACCGTTATCCTGTCGACACATATCATGCAGGAGGTTGAAGCTATCTGTGATCGGGTGCTGATTCTCAACCGGGGCTTCCTGGTAGTCGATGCTCAACTGGATGAGTTGCGGCAGAGCAACAATCTTTTGTTAACCACTGCCATGCCAGAAGACAAAGCACAGTCACTGCTTAATATAGAGGGGTTAGACAAAATAGAGAGTATAGATAAAGAAGTCAGCCAACCAGTATCAATCCATCGCTATCGATTAACTATGACGAGCGCAGATGCTGTGACTCCGATCAGTGCTATTGTTGCAAAAAAAGTTGTAGCCAACGAGGGGTTTGAGTTATTTGGCTTACAGCCTGAATACCACGATCTGGAAACCTTGTTCCGAGAAGTGAGTAACATACATGTTCCGCCATTAGATCCTAACAATAAGCAATCGGAGTGGAATGTTGCAGTCTAATACACAAAATCTAGTAATGATTTGTCGTATTGCCACAAAGGAGATTACTTTATTTTTTGCCTCTCCCATCGCTTATCTGTTTCTGGCGACCTTTGCCGGAGTAACTCTGTTTGTATTTTTCTGGGGCGAGGCCTTTTTCTCCCGTAATATCGCCGATGTACGCCCTTTGTTTGAGTGGATGCCTATATTGCTAATTTTTCTTGCAAGCACATTAACTATGAGATTGTGGAGCGAAGAGAGACGCACCGGAACCTTAGAGTATGTGCTGACCCAACCGGTTCCCTTATGGCTTTTTGTTGTCGGTAAATTCGCCAGTTGCCTTGTATTACTGATTATCGCTTTGCTAATAACCCTGCCTCTACCCATTACTGTTTCAGTAATGGGTGAGCTAGATTGGGGACCAGTCTGGGCTGGCTATCTGGCTGCTTTGATGCTGGGAGGAGCTTATTTAAGCATTGGTCTGTTTGTATCCGCCCGTAGTGATAACCAAATTGTAAGTCTGATCAGTGCGGTGACAGTATGCACTTTGTTTTACTTGTTAGGCAGTACGATGATCACTGAACTTTTTAACAACCAAGCTGGTGAATGGCTTCGCATGTTAGGCACTGGTTCGCGTTTTGAAGCTATTACGCGCGGTGTAATTGATTTTCGAGATCTCTACTATTACTTCAGTATTATTGCGGTGTTTCTGATCCTTAACGTCTATGTGCTGGAAAGAGAACGTTGGGCTACTAATTTTGGTCGTGCTCCTAATCATAAACTCTGGAACAGTTTAGTAACATTGCTGGTCGCGAATGTACTAGGCGTAAATTTATGGCTTGGGCAGATCAATGTACTGCGGGTTGATACCACACAGGGTAATCAATACTCCATTTCTACAGCTACGAAATCATATCTGGGACAACTACAGGAACCTTTGCTGATACGCGGTTACTTCAGTAGCAAAACTCACCCTTTGCTTTCTCCCTTAGTACCACAGTTACAGGACTTGATTCGAGAATATGAGATTGCTGGCAAGGGTCGAGTGCGAGTAGAGTTTATCGACCCAAATAACAATCCTGAAATGGAGGAGGAAGCAAACCGGAGATATGGTATTGCACCTGTTCCTTTTCAGGTATCTGATCGCTATCAGTCATCAATTATCAGTTCCTATTTTAATGTTCTCGTTAAATATGGTGACGAGCACAAAGTGCTTGGTTTTAGAGATTTGATCGAGGTAAAAGAGCGTGGAGAAATAGAGATTGACGTACAATTACGTAACCCAGAATATGACCTAACAAGCGCGATTAAAAAAGTATTGCATGGCTATCAAGCAGGTGGAAATTTGTTTGATATGCTCAAAGATAAACTGGTATTTACCGCATATATTTCCAAAAATGAAATGCTTCATGAAAAACTGGCAAGTTTCAGACAGATCGTAGAACAAGTCATCAGTACGACAGCCAGAGAATCTGGTGGGCGCCTGAGAACAAACTTTGTAGACCCAGACGACGGTGACGGAAAAGTAGCCCAACAGATTGTTCAAGATTATGGTTTTCTACCGATGACCGCCGGATTCTTCAGCAATAAAAGCTTCTATTTTTACCTTACATTGTCAAATGCTAATGTGGATGATGCACAGATTGTGCAAATTCCAATTGACGATATGACAAAAGAAAGTTTTGAGCGAAATTTGACTGCTGCGATTAAACGTTTTTCCAGCAGTTTTACCAAAACCGTAGCCTTGGTAACTCCAATAGAAAAACCAATTAGTCCCCAATATCCCCAACATCGCGTCAGTAGTGCGCAGTTTAATCAGTTGGAAAGCTTTCTTGGCAGAGAATTAAATGTTCAGAGAGAAGAATTAAGTGACGGTAACGTATCCGGTGAGGCAGATATTTTGTTGTTATTGGCGCCCAATGCTATAGATGAGAAACAATTATTCGCGGTCGATCAGTTTTTGATGCAGGGTGGCACCGTAATCTTGGCAACTTCACCATTTAGCGCCAGTTTCAGTAATCGTAGTTTGAATATGCAAGCACAAACCAGTGGCTTGGAAGACTGGCTGATCCATCACGGCTTAACAATCGATAAATACCTGGTAATGGACCCACAGAATTCGGCTTTTCCGATACCTGTTACTCGTAACATTGGTGGGCTTCAACTACAAGAAATCCGCATGCTTGATTATCCCTATTTCATCGATGTGCGAAAAGAGGGATTAAATCAGGATAATGCTATTACTGCCAATCTATCCCAATCTACATTGACCTGGGCGTCTCCAATAAATGTGGATAAAAACAAAAATGCAGGACGCGAGATAACTGAGTTACTACATAGTTCTGAAAAGTCATGGCTGTCTACCTCGACAGATATTATGCCGAATATCAATGAGAATGGAATAAGCACATACACTCCGCAAGGTGAACAGACCTCGCATTTATTGGGAGTTATTAGCACAGGCCGCTTTGATTCATATTTTTCTGATAAATCGCCACCTTTATTATCTGAAATGATAGGGGCTGCTAAAAAAACAAGCCAAGATAGTAAGAACGAAGAAAATAAAAGCAAACCTAGTTTTGCAACCAGTATTATTACTCGCTCATCGGAATCAGCTCGCATTATTCTGTTCAGTTCCAATGATTTCTTACGTGATCAAATAATTAGCATGGAAAGTGCCGCTAATGGTAGCGAGTATCTTAACACTGTACAACTACTTAACAATACTATTGATTGGTCGCTAGAGGATGTAAGTCTATTGAGTATTCGATCTCGCGGTCATTTCAATCGAACTTTGCCACCTATGGAACGCAGCACCCAGCTGCTCTATGAGTATCTTAACTATGGCTTAGTGGTAATACTGCTGATATTAATTTCTATAATACAGCGCTGGCGTATACGGTCGCGCAATAAAGTATACCAGCAGCTATTGGTAAATTGGTAAAAAAGAGGCACAAATTATGCGTAAAAGTAAACCCTGGTTAGCGAGCATTCTGGCTTTACAGATCTTATTTTCTGCTGGATTATACTGGAGACATGCACACACAGCACAGGGTGAAAGCACGCAAATTCTATTTAACTTTGAACAAAAGAAAATTAGCCGAGTTGTTATCAGTGATGGCAATAGCACAGCAACATTGAACAAGTTAGACCAAAAGTGGGTGTTGTCAGATTTGCAACAATTGCCAGTAAATAAAAACAAGCTAACAGATTTTCTTGACAAACTAACACAACTTAAAACTGGTTGGCCTGTTGCCACTACCAAAGACAGTCATCTACGTTTTGAAGTGGCTAACGATAAATTTCGACGACATGTACAACTTTATCGAGATAATGATCTGATTGGAGAATTCTTTGTTGGATCTTCTCCAAGTTTTCGCAAAGGTCATTTCCGTCATGCCAATGACAATACCATCTATACTGTTGCACTAAGTAGTTATGAATTGCCTGTAGATAACAGGCAATGGCTGGATACGGCCCTACTTTCAGCTAAAGATGTAACCGTGATCAAGGGGGCTGATTTCTCACTAAGAAAGAGTACTAATAAATGGCATTTTGACCTAACGGAGGAAAATGTAAACACAAGTAATAGAACTCTTGAGATAGATGAAGAGAAAGTAAGTAAACTGGTTTCTGCGTTGACGTCATTACGTATTTTAGGCCTGGCAAAAACTAATGCTCCCTTTACGAATGAATCTCCGTTTAAAATCTTGGACGTTACTGGTACTTCCAATTGGCGCTATGAATTATTAGAGCAAGACGAAAAATATTATGTGCGTCGAAATGATATAGATACACTATTCACACTGAGAAAATCTGACTATGAACTACTCACTAATATGGAGCTGGTTCATCTTTCCAAACAAAACAAAGCTGAGAATCCCGAGCTTAGTACAGCAAAATCGTCAGCTAATCCAATACAAGTCAAAGCGATTGCAAGAAATTGAGCGGACTCCTGTCGCCTCGTGCCCAACCTTTAGCAAATATGAATGTCCGCTTTTAACACAAAGTAGACGTTCGTCTTGATGCATTAATGACTAGCAATCAAGTGCAAAATTAAGGTATTTCCATACTCGACTGATTTTCTCTAGAATTGTAATTCTTCTTATTAATAGTATTCAAGCCCTTGTAATACTATAATTAGTTTATTTTCATATTCTTTAACAGTTTCTTATATAACCAACATAACCATCTATGGAATTGTTAGCCTTTGGCATCAACCATCAAACTGCGCCGCTGGATGTACGCGAGCAAGTTGTATTCCCAGAAGATGCAATGGAACACGCGTTGCACGATCTGGTAGGTAACCCTTCTGTGAAGGAGGCAGCAATTGTCTCTACCTGTAATCGTACCGAGGTCTATTGCAGCACGGACAAACCTGATGAAGCAACGCACTGGCTAGCAAATTTTCATCAGTTGCAGGTACGGGAATTAGAACCCTATCTCTATAGGCTTCCGCGCGAACATGCAGTAAAACATGCTTTTCGGGTCGCAAGTGGGCTAGATTCTATGGTGATAGGTGAACCGCAGATACTCGGCCAATTGAAAGATGCAGTGAAATCTGCAGAACATGCTGGCACACTTGGTATGTTGCTACACAAACTGTTTCAGCGAACTTTTTTCGTTGCTAAGGAGGTTCGCACATCCACCAAAATCGGCGCGAACTCTGTTTCCATGGCTACTGCCGCCATACAACTGGCAGAAAGAATTTTTGGCGACATTAGTGAACAACGCGTACTGTTCATTGGAGCGGGTGAAATGATCGAACTATGTGCCAGTCATTTCTTTACACGCCGCCCAAAACACATCACTGTCGCAAACCGTACTATCGAACGTGCACAATCATTGGCGCATCGTTTCAATGCAAAGGCAATAACACTAAATGAACTTCCCGAACAGCTGGCTCTTCATGACATCGTCGTGACCTGTACCGCGAGTCCTCTGCCAATACTTGGAAAAGGTATGGTGGAACGCGCTACCAAAACACGTAAACATCGCCCAATTTTCATGGTGGATCTAGCTGTGCCACGTGACGTTGAGCAGGAGGTAGTAGAACTGGATGACGTATTTCTATATACTGTAGATGATCTTGCCGATATTGTCCAAGAGGGGCGGGACTCACGCCAAGATGCAGTGGTTCAGGCTGAAGCCATCATTGACTCAAATGTAATTAATTTCATGCACTGGATAGAATCGCGTGAACTAGTCCCCACAATCCGTGCGTTACGCAACAAAGCAGAACACTATCGCCGACATGAGCTTAAGCGAGCTATCAAACTTTTGGCCAAAGGCGGAGACCCCCAAAAGGTTATGGAATCACTGAGTAACAGCCTCACCAACAAATTTTTACATACCCCTTCCAATGTTCTTAACCACGCTGCGGCAGATGAACGTGATGACCTAGTCGAGTTGGTAAACCGACTCTACCAACTGGATCGCTTAGAATGAACGAGAGTATTACTACCAAGCTCATGCAGCTGAGCACGCGCCTGGAAGAATTGAACCGTCTACTGAGTAGTGAAACCATAACTTGCGATCTTAATAATTACCGTAAGCTTACACGCGAACGTGCTGAGATTGTACCGGTGGTCGAGCTTTATCGCGCTTACCAACTAGGTGAACACGATATTCAAACGGCGCAGGGAATGAGTGGCGATGTTGAAATGCGTGAATTTGCTGATGTCGAGATAAGAGACGGTAAAGAAAAACTTGCGAAAATTGAATTGGAATTGCAAAAACTGTTACTACCCAAGGACCCAAATGATGAGCACAACATTTTCCTGGAAATTCGTGCTGGTACGGGTGGAAATGAGTCAGCATTATTCGTTGGAGATTTATTTCGTATGTATACACGTTATGCCGAACGGCAACGCTGGCAGGTAGAAGTTATTTCGCAAAGTCCATCTGAAGCGGGTGGGTACAAAGAAATTATTGCTAAGATTACCGGTCACGGTGCTTATTCTAAACTTAAGTTCGAATCTGGTGGCCACAGGGTACAGCGTGTACCATCTACCGAGACCCAGGGGCGCATTCACACTTCCGCCTGTACAGTTGCAATAATGCCAGAAGTGAATGAAATATCCGACATAATATTAAATTCAGCAGAGTTGAGAATTGATACTTATCGCGCTTCTGGCGCAGGGGGTCAGCATATCAATAAAACCAATTCAGCTGTGCGAATCACCCATCTTCCTACTAATATCGTGGCCGAGTGCCAAGACGGACGCTCACAGCACAAGAACAAAGCGCAAGCAATGAGCATTCTAGCAGCGCGAATCCGCGACAAGCAAATACGTGAGCAACAAGCTAAGCAGGCTGCCACCCGTAAATTACTAATTGGCAGTGGCGACCGCTCAGAGCGTATCCGTACCTATAATTTTCCTCAGGGGCGTATATCCGATCACCGCATCAACCTCACACTTTACAAGATAGACCAAATCATGGATGGTGACCTGGACGACCTATGTTCTACGCTAGTATCAGAGCATCAGGCGGAACAACTGGCAGCAATAGGAGAATAAAGTCAAAGCATGTATCGGGTTGTTACTGCAACATTAATGCAGCAAATCTGAATCCTACGAAGCTGAACTGGCGTCCTAAAATGAACTTCAAAGCACGATATATTACAATAGCACAAGTTCTAAGACGAGCGCGTAATTACATTGCCGATACTGATGCACGGATATTATTGCAAAGCGTGCTTAAGGTGAATCATGCCTACCTCATTGCACATTCTGCTCAGAGTCTCATATCAATACAAATACAAAACTTTCAGTTGTTAGTTACGCGGCGTACCAGAGGCGAACCAATTGCCTATATTACTGGTGAGCGTGAGTTTTACAGCATGAAATTTAAAGTAAAACCTACTGTACTGATTCCCCGTCCGGAAACTGAATTGTTAGTAGATCTAGCATTAGAGAGAATTTTCATAGATCTACCTTGTAAAGTTCTTGATCTTGGGACTGGCAGCGGTGCGATCGCAATAACTATTGCTAAACATCGCCCGCTAGCCAATGTTACAGCAGTGGACTCCTCAGTCAATGCTATAGCTGTTGCCAGAAAAAACGTAAAACATCTCAGTGTAAGTAATGTGTGTGTTATCGTGGGTGATTGGTTTAGAAAATTTGCTGGAGAAAGATTTGACCTTATCGTTTCCAACCCACCCTATGTTGCCATTGGTGACCCGCATCTGAGTCAGGGAGACTTGCGCTTTGAACCACGGTTAGCCCTGGTTGCTGGTTCAGATGGATTGGACTGCATTCGCTTCATCATTGCTGCTGCTGTTTCTCATCTTGCCGTTGGCGGCTGGTTACTACTAGAACACGGCTACGATCAAGCGGAAATGAGCAAACAATTGCTTGAGGAAGCAGGTTATAGTGATATTTTTTTTCGTTCCGATTTAGCAGGCGTAATAAGGGCCAGTGGTGGACGATATGAAGGCTTTCGACAGAAAAGCTGTTAGAATTAGTTTTTATTTACTTTGGTCGAAATGAAAAAAACCTTTTGAAGACGACCTAACCTTTTCCATAAATAGAATTACAAATCTTTTTATTTGACGAGAACCAAGGATGAATACGCAAGAAATTATCAAGGAACAAGTCACCACTCACTCTGTGGTACTCTACATGAAAGGCACACCAGAATTACCACAATGCGGTTTCTCAGCCAATGCAGTAAAAATACTCAATGCGTGTGGGGCAGATCATATTTTCACTGTGGACGTACTTTCCAGCCCCGAAATCAGACAGGGCATCAAAGAATACTCAAACTGGCCAACTATCCCCCAACTTTATATCGACGGCGAATTTATCGGTGGCTCGGATATCGTAACGGAAATGTACCAGAACGGAGAATTACAGAAACTGATTCAGAAATGAATGCGCCTGGTAAGACAAGATCATAAAAAGATCAAATGTCATTGATCTTTTTATTGCGAAAATTGTGTTATTGATTGAAAGCTATAGCAGAGATTACCCAGTAACGCGCAAATTTCCCAGTTGCCATGAACAGCAGGACCCAGAACCAGTTGATCCGAAGCCATCCTGCCGCAACACATAATACGTCACCAATTAGTGGTGCCCATGACAGCAGCAACACAGGACTTCCGTGAAAACTTACCCACTTCAGTGCGCGCATACTGCCACTGGATTTTTTTAGAAACGCCTTTTGATTGGGAAGGAACCGTCCAATAACATACGAACTCATGCCTCCCAAGGTATTACCCAGTGAGGCAATCCCCAGAGCAGGCCAATAAAGCTGAGGGTGGGCTCTTAATACTCCAAGCAGCACTACTTCTGAGCCACCTGGGAGTAATGTAGCGGCAAAGAAACTGCCGGTAAACAAAACCAGCAGGCTTGATTGCTCATCCATAGTATTGTTCCTAATTAAAATAAACCTAAGTTTAGCGGTAAATTAGTCCTTAATGGAATTCGGAAACAAAATATTTTTCAGCTACAAATTGTTTTAGCTACTATGGCTTACTTATACTCCTATACGCTGGCCACCAATCGTACTCAGTATATAATCCTACATTCATCAAAATTTTACTTGGCGATATTATTGGGTGATGATATGCTTATAAATACCCCATTCCTGTTCAAGACAAGAGGAAAAATCATGAAAACAGAAGTATCTTTCAAGCAGAATGTTAATTCAATTATTAACTCCAAGAGCCTTCTTAAACATCCATTCTATGTTGCCTGGACCGAAGGAAAACTATCCATGGAGCAGTTGCGTCAATATGCGGAACAATATTTCCATAATGTTTTGGCTGAACCAACTTATTTGAGTGCAGTACATTTCAATACCCCTCATTTTCACACTGAAACCAATAGCGGTGACATCAGCGTGCGACAAGAAGTTCTGAAAAACCTGATTAGTGAAGAATATGGCGAGAAAAACCATCCTGCCTTGTGGAAAACTTTTGCCTTTGCTTTGGGCTCAAGCGAGAAGAGTTTAGCCAACGCAACAGCATTGCCTAGCACGGCGAAACTGGTTGCAACTTTTCGGGATATTTGCCTAAATCAACCATTCTACGCAGGTCTTGCAGCTATGCATGCGTTTGAATCCCAAGTACCAGAAATTGCTGCAATAAAAATAGATGGCCTGATCAGATTCTATGGAATAGATAACCCTGATAGTTATGAGTTCTTTACGGTGCATCAGGAAGCCGACATACATCATTCTCAGATTGAATGGACATTAATTGAACGATTTGCTGACACCTCGGAGAAAAAGGCTGAGGTTCTGGCTGCAACGACCGAAGCATGCGATGCACTTTGGGGATTCCTCGATGGGATCTACGAAAACTACTGCGCGGATCTTAACTACAAATGCGAGAGAACTTCAACAGTGCAATGATAGAAGCAATACACAAATTGCTAAGTCTGAAGCACCTTATTTTATTGAGAAACTAATTTTAGTGAAGATATTCTTCTGGTTTTACCTGAATCATTTCACCTGAAGTCTGTAGTATCCTTAGAAGTTGCGCCTCCAGATGGATCAGAGTTCTTGTTTCATTCAGTATTCTTCCCGTAATCAAAAAAATATCCTCGGCTCGCTCGCCCATTGTATTCACTCTGGCACTGTGTACTCTGACATTGGAACGCGCTAACACTTGCGCAATACGTGATAGTAACTCCGGTTGGTCGCCGGCAACAATTGACAGAACGTGATAGGTTCCTTTTTCATCGGGTACAATATCAACTTCAGGTGTAATTGGGAAATGCTTAAGGTGACGGCTCAGTCGCACCTGTGACGGAGGCTTGAGAGGTATTTGCTGTTCCAGTTGCTGTACCAACCCATACTCCACAATACTGATTACATTTCGGTATTGCTCCACTGTCTTAAACGGATTCAACACCAAGAAGCTATCGAGAGCGTAACCGTTGTAGGTAGTATGGATTTTTGCCTCTACAATACTGTAATTTAGGCGCTCGAAAAACCCACAAATGCGTGCGAACAGATCCTTCTGGTCCGCAGTATAGATCATTACTTGAATACCTTCTCCAACTGAAACGACACGTGCTTTTACCACTGGCACTGGCGAGTCGACCCTATTGTAGAGTTGGCGAGTATGCCATGCAATTTCCTGTGGATCGTGCTGTAACATATAAGTGGTATCGAGTATTGACCAGAGTCGTTCATGCGCACCAGCAGGTATAGCATCAAGTTGCAGTAATTCCAACACCCTAATCTTACGGTTTTCCAGAGTGCCTCCGCCGTAAGCTGGTGCGCCACATAGATACTGCCGCGTTGCCCAAAACAAATCTTCTAGCAACTTGCCTTTCCACGTATTCCAAACTTTTGGACTGGTACCCCGAATATCTGCAACTGTAAGTAGATAAAGAGCGATGAGTCGACGCTCATCACTGACACATGCGGCAAAACCCGCTATGACTTCTATATCTGACAAGTCCTGCTTTTGTGCCGTAGCTGACATTATCAGATGATTTTCTACCAGCCATGTTACCAGTTCTGTATCCTCAACAGATATTCCATGTTGTGTGCAGAACCGTTTGGCATCTCTCTTTCCAAGTAAAGAATGATCACCGTTACGCCCTTTAGCAATGTCGTGAAATAGTGCGGCGAGGTAGAGCATCTCCGGTCTGTCGAACTCGCTCATGAGCTGGCTGCATAGTGGATACTCATGAGCAAATTCAGAAGCCATAAAACGACGCAAATTTCTTACCACCATTAAAATATGTTCGTCCACAGTATAAACGTGAAATAGGTCGTGCTGCATTTGGCCAACAATGCGCCCAAATGCGGGGATGTAGCGTCCCAAAATACCGTAGCGGCTCATGAAGCGCAGTTCTCTAGTAAGCCCACGAGGCTGGCGTAGAATTTCCATAAACAGAGCACAATTACGCAAGTCATGCCGGAAAGCAGAATTAATAAAAGGTGTGGAATGCCACAGTGCGCGCAGAGTAGTAACGCTACGGGCTTTTAATTCAGGGTGCTGTTGCAGCAATAGCACACTTTCTAGAACAACGCTTGGATTTTTCCTGAAGATATTTTCGTCTCGTACCTCAAGAAATTCACCGCGTTTCTGAAAGTGTTCATTGATAATCACTGGAATCAAATCCGTATCAGGGAAAATTTCTGCCCGTAAAGTAAGCAAAAGAATGGTATTGATCTGCACCACCGACTTTGCAGCAAGGTAGTAACGTTGCATTAACAATTCACTTGCGCGGCGAGGTGGCTTATCAGCAATCTTAAATTCTTTAGCCAGCAGCGTCTGATAATCAAACAATAATCGATCTTCACGACGCCCAGCAAGGTAATGTAACCGAATACGCAGGTCTTGCAAGATCGTTTCGTGACGCTTCGCAAGTCGAGCTTCCTGTCGCGTAATGAATCTTCCCTTGACGAGATCTGACCAGGATTTTCCTAGCCCAGCAGCGCGACTGACCCACAAAATATTTTGTAAATCCCGTAGACCGCCAGGACTTTCCTTCAAATTTGGCTCAAGGTTGTAAGTCGCTTCGTGATAACGACTATGACGCTGCTGTTGCTCAAGCTGTTTGGCACTGAAAAATTCACGTGGGTCGAGCGCAGCCTTCATCGTGTGTGAAAACACACTAAACAATTGTCTACTCCCTGCAAGTCGGCGTGCTTCTAGTAGACTGGTCTGTACCGTAATATCCTTATCTGACTCCTCTGTACATTCGGCTAGTGTACGGACACTATGGCCCACTTCTAACCCCATATCCCACAACAAACTCACCCATTTCTCCAATCTCGAATTAGTGGCGTCATCCACAGCATCCGCATTGTTTCCTTTAGCGGGAAGCAATACTAGTAGGTCTATATCCGAACCGGGGAAAAGGTGACCACGCCCATAGCCACCCACTGCCAACAGGGTGATTGAGTTGGAAAGCGCTATTTCCTTCCATACTTGACGTAACAGACTATCTACTAGTCGGCAATAACCACGTAACAATGCTGTGCCGTTCGCACTCTTGCTATACTGTCGGTGCAATAACTCACGGCCTTCTAGCAGTATCTTCTTTCCGACTGCAGCACTTAACGGACTTGGCGAAGATCTTACAGTAGTACCCATCATGAAGATCAGAAACGAAATACGGGTTTTGGTGGCGCACCAGCAGACAGTGTCAGCACTTCATATCCAGTCTCAGTGACCAACACTGTATGTTCCCACTGCGCCGACAGGCTATGATCTTTAGTGACTATAGTCCAGCCATCAGCCATTTGACGAATGGACGCCTTACCTGAATTGATCATAGGCTCTACAGTAAAAATCATCCCTGTCCTAAGTTGCAATCCAGTTCCAGTATGGCCATAGTGAAGAACTTGTGGATCTTCATGAAATTTAGTACCGATGCCATGGCCGCAGAACTCTTTTACCACGCTACATCCTAAACTTTCAGCAAAACTCTGAATAGCGTAACCGATGTCGCCTAGATACTTTTCTGGTTTGATTTCTTCGATTCCGCGCCACATAGATTCGTAAGTAATCTCGCACAAACGCCTTGCTTGGATTGGTATCTCTCCCACGTAGTACATGCGACTTGTATCGCCATGATAGCTATCCTTGATGACAGTGACGTCAATGTTGACGATATCGCCGACTTTCAGTTTTTTCTCGCCTGGCACACCATGGCACACTTGGTGATTAACTGAGGTACAAATGGATTTTGGGTAAGGCGAATATCCAGGTGGTGCATAATTGAGCGGTGCAGGAATAGTATTTTGCACATTTAACATGTAATCGTGACACTGGGCATCAAGTTCACCGGTAGTAACTCCAGGCCTGACAAAAGGCATAATGAAATCTAATACTTCTGAAGCAAGCTTTCCTGCAATCCGCATTTTTTCTATTTCTTGTGTGGATTTGAGATGTACCGTCATTGTGGCTCCCGGTTAAACGCATAGATACTGTGTATGATGAAGATAGTAACGCAGCTTTGCAAGATTCTTCATGCATCGTGGATAGATCGAAATATAGGATTGGCCGGATTATTTTTTAATAATCCCAAACTATCTATAAAAGCAAGCCCATCTGATTGCTTCCAGCTTGCTACCAACGAACCTCTGATTAAGCTTAAGTATTTCCTTAAAAACGTCTTTCGTCGGCTCGTGAATTACGAATACTATTGGTTTCGGAATACGTTTACCGATAGTCACTTACTCAACCCTTTTTCTCCGCAGTTCTACAAGAAATCTTCGGATGACTTCTGCACTACAAAAATCGCCATAAAGATGACATTATTCCACTCGATGTTATCCTGGACAGGGAAATGTCTGGTCATTCATTTCCTAATTTCTTCAATTCCTTGGTTCTTACTTAAAGTACCATGCTTGGTTCTAAATAGTGGAATGTACACCCACCAATGCGTAGTGGCATCGTCGACTGAATGCAGACTCAAATTCTCGCTTGGCTATGGCCACCCTTACACGCTGTAAATCAGTGCCAAGAAAAAGTTCCCCCTATTCCAGACAAGCTACAGGTATAGGTGTAGGGACAGGCCTAGGTAGCAGCTTGATTTTTTCTGGCTGAAGCTCTGGTGGCAACTGCGTACTACTATTGAAATCGGAAGCAGATTGGATGTAAAGAACAAAAACCAAGTTAACAACTAATAACAGAAAAAATAATACTTTCATTGTTGATGGTTTATTGTTGTTAACAAGCTCTAGCCTTGTTAGAATGCTCTGCCAATCGAATTAACGCCTTTTTTCTTGGGGCTCCAAAAATGCAAGGCATAAAAGTAGTTTCAAACTTGGCAATGTTAATTGCACTGGCACTGTCTAACCAAGTTTTTGCTGAAACTTCAGCAAAGATTGGGGCTCCAGAGAATTCTTTCGCCAAGGGCAATGCTGAGAAGGGTCAGCAAATTGCAAGCCAAGTTTGTGCAAGCTGTCACAATGCGGACGGTAACAGCACGATTCCAGCAAACCCAATCCTAGCTGGACAGCATGCAGAGTATATCACTAAACAATTGATAAATTTCAAAGCACGAGACAATAAGCCTGCAGAACGGCCCAGCCCAGTCATGTCTGCTATGGTTGTTACTCTCTCACCGGATGACATGAAAAATCTCGGTGCTTATTATACATCGCAGAACCCTAAACCTGGTGTGGCCAAAGACAAAACACTTGCCGAACAAGGTGAGAAAATTTATCGTGGTGGTAACATAGAATCTGGGGTACCCGCATGTGCCAGTTGCCATTCTCCCAATGGCGCTGGCATCCCACCTTTTTATCCGCGCCTTGCAGGACAACATGCAGAGTATACCGTGGCACAGCTTCGAGCTTTCCGAACCGAGCAACGTGCCAATGATATTAACAAAGTGATGCGGGGGGTAGTTACTCGTATGAGTGAAAAGGAAATGCAAACTGTAGCAGAGTTTATCTCTGGTCTACGTTAACAATTTGAATCTATAATAATACTGTCGTAAGGTAGCAGGCTTTTTTTATCTCCACGCGCTGAATATTTTTTCAGCCGCAAACAGGGTTTTGTTGATTTCCTCCTTGCCATGTGCGGCGGAAACAAACCCGGCCTCGAAAGCAGATGGCGCAAAATAAATACCTTCACGCAGCATAGCATGGAAAAAACGATTAAAAACGTCCCTATCACACTCCATTACTTCAGTATAACTTGTTGGTATATTTCTCCGAAAATAGAGACCAAACATTCCTCCTAATGACTGTGCACAAAAAGTGATCCCATATTTTTTTGCTGCAGCAGCGAGCCCCTCGGTGAGTTGTAGGGTGGTAGCAACGAGTTTCTCATAGAATCCTGGGGTTTGTACTAGCCGCAAGGTAGCAAGCCCTGCGCTAACAGCAATGGGGTTGCCAGAGAGTGTGCCTGCCTGATACACTGGACCTAAAGGGGCTAGACACTGCATGATGTCTCGCCGGCCTCCAAAAGCTGCCATCGGCATGCCACCACCAATCACTTTACCGAGAGTAGTAAGATCTGGCCTAATATTGTAAATCCCTTGAGCACACTCCAACCCAACGCGAAAACCGGTCATCACTTCATCAAAAATCAATACACTACCATGTTTCGTGCATAACTCACGTAAGACTGACAAAAATCCAGGTTTCGGTACTACCAAGTTCATATTACCCGCAACTGGTTCGACGATAACTGCA
>SMXG01000004.1 GCA_004356775.1 Betaproteobacteria bacterium
AGAAGCGCTGCTCTACGGGATTATTCAGCTGCAAAATAAAATCAAACGTACCAACACCATCGCTCGCTGAGGCAATATTATGTCGTTCTCTCGCATAGAAACACTCTCCCTTTGCTTGTTTGCATGCAAAATATCCCGCCACTTTTAATCATAAAAAAAAGAAATTATAGGGGCCAAATGTTTTTTCCCAAGCTCAGCGCCTACTATTGGTACAAATCAGACATTGGCAAATGGCTAGTTTCAATCTAAGGCAGATGTTCTATCTATTCTTTAGATGGAAGAGTAAATTGCCAATTGGTTCACAGAACAAAACATGTATTCTTTAAGTCAAAGTTCTTACACTCTATAACGAATGCAAGGCCTTGTGGGAGTTAGTGTATATGTAAAGAACAGTCCATCGCCTTGTACTTAAAACGCTTGTAGCCTGTGTTGTTAATGGTACTTTTGTACATTGATATTTTTGTATACGGAATTGTATACGGAAGCCATCATGTACTTAATGCCATTAGTCATAATAGCTATAGCTGTACTTTCCTTTGGTGCTTGGTGCCTTCAGCATTAAATAAGGGTATTTTCAATACAACATATAAAATACAGAACCTAATTCCCTAGATAGCCGATGCGCCCGCGACTCGTGTATTTACCCTGCACACCGGCTTTTATTTTAAGTACTTGGGATAATAACTCGGCGCTTTTAAACCTAACCTTGAATGTCCGCTTTCGACCTAAAGCGAGCATTCATATATTTCGTAGACTAAGAAGTGAGTTGCGTCTTGGAATTCTGTAGCGTTAGTATAAATGTACCAGTTGCGAAATTTGATAAATATTTGTGAATTAACTTGTCGGTATTTGTCATATATGTATGCGTAATACAATAGGGAGAACGCCGTGCAAGAATCTATCAAAAAAATCATCCTTGCCACCGACTTTTCAGACGTTTCTAAAGATGCCGGTCACCACGCCTTGTTGTTAGCCCATGCCTACAAAGCAGAACTCATAGCTTTGCACGTATTTGATATAAGTGCGTGGAATTTTCCGTCACACTATTATTTAACGATAGGAGGATTTGACAGGTTGGCTGAAAGCCAAGAACAAGTCCGACAACGGGGAAAAGATGCTCTTAAAGAATTAGTAAAATCTTTTAACCTAGAAGTTAAGACTATCTTCACCGAAGGCGACCCCGGCCATGAGATTATTCGTGTGGCTGAAGAACGTAATGCTGATCTGATCGTCCTTGGAACTCATGGCCATACCGGATGGAAGCGATTTTCAATCGGAAGCGTTGTAGAGTTTGTTGTCAAACATGCCCATTGCGGTGTCTTTTCTATCAGGCCTAAAGGGAAATAGATAGAACTCACGTCTCATAATTTTGGCAAAAAACCTCACAAAACGATGTAGATTAGTGAAGTAGACTTATTACTTATATAGAAAACTCATAATAGAAAACTTGAAATGCGAGTAAAACTAGTAATGCGAGCCCAAGTACTGTTTTCATTTCATTTCCTTTCGTTTCTTTAGGGCACAAAGGACCCTCTCACTTATTATAATAAGATTAAAAATCTCAGAGTCAAATGTTTTTTTCAATCTCAACGTCCGCTATCGACCCAAATCGGTCATTCCACTAGCATAATCAATTTAAACTAATGATAATTAAATTTAATATGAAAATTTATATACTAACGTGGTTTTTACTAATTGTATTGTTGCCTAATTGGGCTACAGCTGAAAAGCTGCATAAAACACAAACTTCATGGGATGGTGGAGTAATTTATTACCCACAAGGACAGGCCGAAATAACTTCAGTCAAACTCCGTATAGAAGAAAATCAAGTGACAGAATTCCATTGTCATCCAGTTCCAACTTTAGGATATATTTTACAAGGAGATCTAGTAGTCGAAACAAAGAATGGCGAGAAAACCATCTTTAAAAAAGGCGAGTCTTTCGTAGAGGTAATGCGTACTATTCACAGAGGTCAAGCAATTAATGGGCCTGTAGAAATAATAGTTTTTTACGCAGGGTCCACCACTATGCCCAATACTGTTCTCCCTGAAAACAACCTTAATAGAAAATACTGTAAATCTTAAGAATTAGGATGCCCATTTATATTGAGCGTTCTGTAAGCTTAGATACTATTTATAAAATATCTGCTTTTGGCACAAACCAGTCCTTTCCTAAGGTGCTTGGTTTAATCTTGTCGGATGGATATAAAATCTGCGGCGGGAATCGAACCCATACTAAACAATGCCATATTAATCATAATACTCCGAAAAATAGCTGATCTAATTTCTTTGAAGTACCGCCCAACAATCCCTCCCCAGAATGATTAGATGTGATCGGATTGCTTTGGAGGCTAGTGCGACCGCTTGGTTGGAAAAAAGTAGGCAGCCACCAATGACTGCTGTCGATCTAAAGCAGACATTCGTATTTTGCTGATATTTGCTCTATCGCATATAGGACGACAATTAGAATTTATAATTAGAATCCTATGGCAATAAAAACAAATAGCGGGGAACAGTGGGCTACTAAAAGTACTAAAGTTCAAACAACAAATTTAAAGGATAAATCTTATCGTGAAATCAGTTTAGCTTGGCGTAACTCCAGTGTCCGAAAACAAGAATTTCAACTATTGGGAGATACAATTTTAAAATGTGTAAAAGAGTCATTTGGTTTTTTATTATTACAGGCTGCATAGTCTTTAACAACGCTCTTGCAAAGGATTTGTCCGATGGTTTTGTTGATCTTGAAACGTTTATCCCTACCATTGAACTGAATATTCGCTATTACACTTCTAACAACTTTGTTGGAAAACGTATCGATGGTTACGAAAGCCCTAAAGCCTTACTCGCGACGCAAGCCGCTGAGGCACTTAAGAATGTTCAGGCTGAACTCGCAACCTTTGGACTTGGTTTGAAAGTTTATGATGCATATCGACCACAGCGTGCTGTAGATCATTTTGTGCGATGGGCAAAAGACCTGGACGATATAAAAATGAAACTAAAATATTACCCTGAAGTTAATAAAGCAAATTTATTTACCGAAAATTATATTGCTGATAAATCCAGCCATTCCAGGGGTAGCACCGTGGATGTAACGATTGTCTCTTTAAGCGATACTGACCTAGTTGAGATGGATATGGGCACAAACTGGGATTTTTTTAGCCCAAATTCATGGCTTCAAAGTTCTATAGTAACGCCGCAACAACGCGCTAATAGAGCGCTTCTACACAATATGATGAGCAAACATGGCTTTAAGCCACTTAAAAAAGAGTGGTGGCACTTTACCTTGGAAAACGAGCCCTACGCAGATCGTTACTTTGATTTTCCAATACAATAATAACATTCTGGTTAATTTTTTAAGATCATCCAAAAACAAAAAGACTGACAAGCAAATATGTTTATTTTTTTACTGAACAAATTAAATTAAAAAGATATTGTTATTAAAAAATAGACACAGGTTTCATGATAATGAACTATTTTATTAAATACTAATGTTGGGAGTAACTTAAATGATTTTGTCGATAAGGAATGTAAGTTTTCACCCAATCCTTTTACATGCGTCGGGAATCGAACCCATGTTTGCTAATACCTTACCAATCATAATATTAACCAAGGAATAGCTAGTCTAATTTCTTTCCCCAAATACCCCCTTGTATGATTGAATGTTATCGGATTGCTTTGGAAACTTCGTACGACCTTCCGTTTTGGAATATTGCTACGGATTGTGACCATTAATTCTCGACCCTATAGGGATATTCCGTTATATTTTCTATATAAATTACTAAGTACGATTCCATGAGGTAAAAATGCGTAATGTTAAAGCTTTTGCAGCAAATTCTGAAAAAGAACCACTGAAACCGTTCGAATATTCCTTGCCGGAGATTGGTCCAGAACAAGTAGATATTAAAGTTACATACTGTGGAATATGTCACTCTGACTTAAGTATGCTTAATAATGATTGGGGGATAACAAATTATCCGATTGTTCCTGGACATGAGATTGTTGGCACAATTGTAGAAAAGGGTAACCATGTTAAAGGTCTTGAAATTGGCAATAAAGTGGGACTAGGATGGTTCTCAGAAAGTTGCATGCATTGTTATCAGTGCCTGTCTGGTAACCACAATTTATGTGCTCAAAGAGAACAAACTCTCGTAAACCACTATGGGGGCTTTGCTGAATATGTGAGATGTCATTGGGTCTGGGCTTCACTTTTACCTAATGAACTGGAGGTGGCAAAATTAGGCCCGATGTTCTGTGGTGGAATTACCGTTTTTAACCCAATCGTCCAAGCTAACGTTCAACCAACTGATCGTGTGGGAGTAATTGGAATGGGTGGTCTCGGGCATCTTGCAATACAGTTTTTAAGAAAATGGGGCTGTGAGGTTACTGTATTTACATCTTCCCCTGATAAAGCTGAAGAAGCAAAACGACTTGGTGCTCATCATATTTCTAGTTCTCGAGATAATTCTGAAATAGAAAAATTATCAGGCACTTTTGATTTTATTCTTAACACTACGAATGCCAATTTGGATTGGAATGTTTACTTAAGCGCACTTGCGCCAAAGGGTCGGTTTCACACAGTAGGTGTAATCCCTGACCCCATCTCGATACCAGCTTTTTCAATTATATCCGGTCAAAAGTCTATATCAGGTAGCCCCCTTGGTAGTCCTGCAACAATAAATCAAATGCTGGATTTTTCTGCCCGCCATTCAATTCTTCCCGTAACAGAAGAATTTTCGATGAATGACGTAAATGATGCGTTTGAACATTTAAAAACAGGAAAAGCACGATATCGAATTGTATTACGATCGGACTTTAATAAATAACCATATTACCTTGTAATAATTCAATGGATAAGTGATTATTATTGTAAAACCTTAAATTAAGTGCGTAGTTAGCAACTAGATGAATTTTTAGTTCTTGCACAATGAATGACTGCTTTTGGCACAAATCAGTCATCAGCGAAGGGTGCGTCGCGTCAACCCATTGCTGACATTCGTTATTCAATCAAATACGCTTCCTGAGTGATACTGTAGCATGAACAGGGTCGATGGAGATTTTCATCTATGCCACCTCAACCATCGATGCTAATGTCTTAATCCTTTCTGCAATATCTTGATGTTCATCGCATCATCAATAACATGTATTTTCCTATGGTAATTTGGGCACAAAGCAGCTGCCAAGTCTGCATGGTTTTCTCGAGGCCGATCATAAAGGGTGAATGAGTTGTTAACCGCACAAAAGAACCTTTTTCCAAGAGTAGCCTTGCTCATCGGCGCTGTTATCTGGGGACTGCTGTGGTATCCCTATCGACTGCTAGAGCAAGCCGGGATAAACGGACCAGTAGCAACGACGATCACCTATTTCATTGCTTTGTTAATCGGGCTAGCACTATTCTGGCGAAGTTTGCAGACACCATCCCTATTCAGCAACAAGCCATATTTATTGTTCTGGATCAGCTTATTAGTAGGCTGTGCAAATACCGCCTATGTACTTGGTGTAATTCATGGCGTAGTAATGCGGGTACTATTGTTATTTTATCTCGCACCGCTGTGGACTATTTTATTTGCGCGCGCGCTGCTGCAGGAGAAACTAAACCTGCACGGATATTGTGTAATATCTCTCTCCTTAACCGGTATAGCAATCATGCTGTGGCAGCCTGGCAGCAATTTTCCTTTGCCTTCTTCCTATGGCGACTGGATGGGTTTAGCAGGTGGGGTTGCATTTTCGCTGTCGAATGTATTGATTCGAAAAGATCAAGGTCATAGCATTCAGTTGAAATCTCTGGCGGTGTGGCTGGGGGTGATGTTGGTAGGACTAAGTTGCAGCTTGTTTCTGCCTCCGCCACCTGCACTGACTGACATTTCCCCAGAGTCATGGCTACTGTTATTGGGAACGGGGTTAGTTGTTTTTGTCCTGAGTCTGGTCGTGCTATATGGCCTGACCCACATTCCTGCAAATCAGGCCATCGTGATTTTATTGTTCGAGTTAGTAGTGGCAGCGACAGCAGCGTACTTCCTGACAAATGAAACCATGACTCTCAGGGAATGGATGGGTGGTGCCATGATTGTCTCCGCCAACTTATTTTCCACAAGGATGAATCGAGAATGAGGAGTTTCATTCTAAAGGCGGCAGGAATCGGACCCATGTTTACTAATACCTTACCAATCATAATATTAGTCAATAAATAGCTAACCCAATCTTTTAGAAATACCTCCAATAATACCCCTAGCATAACTGGATGTTATTGGGCTGCTTTGGAAACTTCGAGCGACCGTCCGTTTTGTCACAAAGTCGCCCACAGAAAAGCACGGCTATCGATCAAAGACAGGTGCTTTTAGAAAGGCAGAGAATTTAAAAAATATTGAAGGCATCAACTCCAGTACCGTGGATATCACAGCCCTATATAGCAATCTTACATGCCCAACTGTTGAAAGACGCGAGTAAACCTATAGCAAAATAAAAAGATAACAGGCCGATTGTTTCCGAAGGGATTGTGAGTTACAGATTTTAAAGAAAAAAATGCGCCAATGATAATTAAACAACCTTGTTTAAACTAACTTCGTCAAAAATATACAGGCCAGACCGTATATCAGGGTAGCCGTCAAGATCACCACGGCAAAACCTAGGTGAATAGCTAACAAGGTGGCGAGGACAGCGCCCACAACCGAAGCGCATCCGTTGATCGCCCATGCCCATGGAATGGCTTCCTGAGCCGTGCACGCCAGTCTCATAATACCTGTAGGGAAAGGTACGCCCATACACAATCCAAGTGGTGCGATCAGCAGTAAGGAAATAGTTATTTTTGCCAAATCGGAAAAATGTATGAGTGCCTGGAACAAGCCTGGCAGGACTGCAAGATAGAGTAGTGACAAGACACCCATTAACATTACTGCCAGTGGAACGTGCCACCTACTCGTCGTCTTCTCTTGCCATCGACCGGTAAGCCAGCTTCCCATGGCCGCGAACACCAGAAATGCGCATAAAACAACTGCAACAGCGTAAAGAGGGTGGGCCAGAAAAAGTATAAATTTCTGAATGAAGGCGATTTCCATGAACATAAATGCTAGCCCAATAGATAGAAAGTACAAAGCTACCCACACAGTGGGCAACTTACGCCGGAAACGTGATACTGCTAGCGGCGTCAGGATCAGAAGAGCGCTTGCCATAAATGCCTGTACCAATGTCGTCACGAGTAATGGATAGCTCCAATCGATGAGCGGCATTCCACCTTGTTCACGCATGGCAAACAACTCCCCTGCAGAATTCCATTTGAAGAAATGGAAAAAATAAGGCCGATCATCAGTCGCCGGTTCGATGTAGAACTTGTACCGATCAAGGAAGTCCTGTCGCTGGGAACTCAGTAATGCAACAGCTCCATCGAAGTAGTAAGGCTGCTCCAGCAAGTTGTAATGGTTCGCCTCGTCAGCACGCATACCCGGATAATAAGCCATGTCAAAAGAACGTGTACGGCTAAACTCCTTGATCGCTGTTATTTCTTTAGTAGTGAAGTCGCTGTTCTTTACAAGCAATGTGACAGTCTTCCAGCCCCGTATCATCACCAGCCGTGCTGCAGGATTAGAAACACCATCTCGTTCTAAAGCGGACACCGCCGTAGCAAAAAGTTTCAGTGAATCACGCGGCGGCAAGGTGAGCCAACGAGTGACTGCCAGCATACCACCCGAAGTGAGATGGTTTAGATAGGTATGAAGCGCTTCCACAGTGTAGAGATAACTTTCACTTAGACTGTATAACCCAGCTGAGGCGACGCTAAAGGAATCTAGTAGAGCCACCTGGATCAAGTCATGGCGGCGATCATAGGTAGTATTGACGAAGCCACGTGCCTCGGCTTTATGCACACGTACTCCGTGTCGGTTGTAAAGATTTCCGGCAAAGTCACGAAAACGTTGCTGGACCAAATCAATTACGTTGTGATTAAGCTCCACCGCATCGACCGTGACGGCACCGTGATAAAGTGCCTGTAGTACATCGCTACCGGCTCCTGCACCCAGCACCAGGACACTTGGTCGTTCTAGCACATGATAGGGTAGAGCCGAGGTAAGCTGGTCAAGATAGGCCAGCGTTGCAAGCTTGCCATCAAACCGTGTTAACACAGACGGTCCGTTCCCGTCTACGAATATCCCTAACTGGGCGGGTGGTTCGTCTGTGGCGTTAAGACTCATCCCCGGCGCATAACGAAAGGGAATAAGGCTATTTTTTACCACCGTGATCTGCCCCAGGGGACTCGAACGTTCCTCTATTACCTGCGCCCCAGTAATGTTAAGAGTCTGATTCAAATCCTTGTAAGCGGAAGGATGTACTTGCAACCAAGAGTCAGGCAGCATAACGGATACTATCAAAGCGAGACCAAGGAATACTCCAATCAACCATTTCGCTCGCAACTTTAGTTCGACAATAGCGATGGCTGTAGCAAGTAGGGCCAATGTTGTAAGTGCGATCAGTGCCTTGCTGGGCGGCACCAAAAAAAGTAAAGCGATAACACCTATGCTGCCAACCCCCGCGCCCAAAATGTCAATGGCATAGATACGCCCTGCATCCCTACCAAAGCGGAAAAAAATTAGACCGATGCTAAACCCACCACAAAAAAAGGGCAGCATCATGAGCAGATAAATGGCCAGCAGATTTGCTAACTGGATTTTGTCCCAAAGTAGTTCTAGTGGATTGAAAGGAACCTGTTGCGCCAGAAGAAATGACAAAGGCATCATAAAAACTACCCCCATTGCAGCTATGACATACACAAGGCTGAAGTGCGGAGCAATTTTATCCTTCAGCAAAGCTAGCACCGTGCCGCTCGCCCCATAACCTAACATTGCCGCACTGATGATCATGTAAGCAAAGTGATGCCACAGTACAATGCTGAACAAACGCATCAGTAACACCTCATACGATAGTACGCAAGCAGAGAGCAGCCCAATGGCGACAAATGGCGGACGCAATGCTGTCATGGCTAATGTTTTCTGGTAAACGGAACGAAACGTACTGGTAAAATCTGGCGACTGGTTACTGAACCGTCCATCTTTTTTTCTACAAGCATCAGATACTGGGTCATGAAATGCATACCGAGTGGGATCAACATGCGACCGCCCGGTTTTAGCTGCTTAAGCAGAGGTGGAGGAACATGGTTTGCAGCAGCCGTCACAATGATGGCATCGAATGGCGCCGCTTCTGGCCAGCCATAATATCCATCACCTAGTCTTACTTCCACATTGTCGTAACCAAGTGATTTCAATCGTTCGGCTGCCTGTTTTCCCAGTGGGTGGATAATCTCTATGCTATAAACCGATTTGACTATTTCCGCCAAAACAGCCGCCTGGTAGCCGGAGCCAGTACCAATTTCAAGTATCTTATCGCTATCCTTGACCTGCATCAGGTCGGTCATCATCGCTACGATAAGAGGCTGTGAAATGGTCTGTCCATAGCCGATAGGAAGGGGACGGTTAAAATAGGCGCGCATAGTTTGCGAAGCAGGCACGAAAAGATGGCGTTCCACTTTTTGCATCGCTGCCACGACACTTGGACTGAGGGCAGAACTCTCGCTGTAAGAGACCTCGGCCGCAATATCGGCCAATACCTCTTCCACCATTTTATGGCGCAATACGTCGTATCCCTCACTTTGAGCAGGAAATGTGCAACAGAAATAAAGGAATGCGCCCAATGCGAAGTAATTTTTCATATTTACATTATAGGACTGTAATAAACAAGAAAAAGCCCGCGTACGTTTATATATGCAAGCTCAATGGACTATTTGGATTTGGCGGAGGAGTTCGAATCCATGACTGCTTACCATACCAATCATAAGACTAGCTATAAAAATAACTAGTCCAGTTTCCTTGAAATACTCGCAAAAATATCCCCAATGTGATGGGATGTTATCGAATTGCTTTGAAAACTTCGTGTGACCGTCCATTTTGGCACAAAACAGACATCAACGAACGACGGGTATTTAGCCAAAACAATCAGTTAATGTATGATGCATTAGCCGCAAACGTCTCTAAACAAGCTTACCCACAACTAGAACGGCTGCGCCACGTACCTGACCTTCACGAACACGTTGCATGGCTTCGTTAGCAGCTTCTAGGCAAAATATTTCCACTTCAGTTTTGATTCCAGCTCTGGGTGCAATTGTGAGAAACTCCTCACCATCATGGCGGGTAAGGTTGGCAATAGAGCGCACACTACGCTCTCCCCACAACAAGGAATAAGGGAATGCTGGGATTGTGCTCATATGTATGCCGGCACAAATCACTGTCCCGCCTTTAGTAATGCAGCTTAGTGCCTGGGGTATCAGTGAGCCCACTGGCGCGAACAGTATGGCAGCATCCATTTCCTGGGGTGGAGTTTCACTAGAATCTCCCGCCCAGGAAGCCCCTAATTCGCGAGCAAAACACTGCCCATCTACATCACCTGGCTTGGTGAACGCAAATACTTCCCGTCCTTGCCAACGAGCTACTTGCGTGATGATATGAGCTGCTGCGCCAAAACCATAGATGCCGATCCGTTTTGCATCCCCCGTTGCAACCAAGGCACGGTAACCAATTAGTCCGGCGCAAAGTAATGGCGCGGCTTCTGCATCAGAATATTTATCCGATAAAGAAAAGCAATAGCGTTGATCGGCTAGCACAAATTCAGCATAACCACCGTCTAAGGTATAGCCTGTGAACTCGGCTGCGTCACAAAGGTTTTCGCGACCGTTCTTACAGTAGTGGCAATGGCCACAGGTGCGGCCAAGCCAAGGCACGCCCACGCGCTGTCCTAGAGCAAAATGCTCTACCCGCTCACCTTTTTTAACCACAATACCGACGATTTCATGACCTAGAACAAGTGGTAGTTTTGGTTGTTGTAAATCTCCATCCATCACGTGCAGGTCGGTACGACACACACCGCAGGCATGCACTGCGATCAGGATTTCACCAGTTCCAGGGGAGGGTTTGGGTAATTCGGCCAGTCGCAAAGGTCGTTTCTGCGAATCTAGGACCATGGCTCTCATGTGCGTCCCATGTAGTCAAGTTCACTAATTAACAATTTAACAGCTCTCCTAACCTGGGCCGAGTAAAATGATGAAGCATAAATATTCACGACATACAAATACAGTTGATAAGGTGTATATGCGTAGTCTTCGATTAAGCTATTTTCCTTACAAACTAGGCGCCTCATGTCTTTTCTTTCTCTAATTTGGCAAAAAGATTTAAGTAAAAAATAATACAGATTACCAAGGTAGTTTACGGTAGACAGCATAACATCGAAAACCATCAATGTAGTATCCCATATGCTCTTTCCGGCTTTCCATGCTATTGATGTAGCAGGTCAAGAGATGTCTACAAGGGGTTCAATTAGCTCTACGTCATTTCGAAATCCAATTTGGTTGAGTTCACGAGTAACAGGCCATACCTGCATGGACTTGGAATTCTGTGAACACATTAGAGGAAGCAGCTTGTCGGGTAAGTGTTCTTGTTGAGATAGCCACAGAGACCAGTGCTCTGGATTCAGGATAACGGGCATGCGATTATGAATTTGTTCCATGAATGAGTTCGATGCAGTTGTGATGATACAACAACTTTGTATACCCTCCCCTTCCTTGGGATTCCAAGTCTCCCACAACCCAGCAAACGCCATTGGCTCACCTGACATGGGACTGATATACCACGGCTGCTTTATCCCTTTCTCAGTTTTCCATTCGTAAAAGCCAGAGGCAGGAATGAGGCAGCGCCGATACTTGAAGGCACCTTTGAAAGAAGGTTTCTCGGCAACTGTCTCGCTACGTGCATTGATAAGCTTGCTGCTAATTGTTTCATCTTTAGCCCAAGATGGAATCAATCCCCAACGCATCGTTCGTAGATGTCTGCTTCCTTTCTCATTAGCAACAATGGAATAAATCTGCGACGAAGGGGCAATGTTCCATGAAGACGTGAAATCTAGATCGACAGAAAGATCAAAATATTCTGCAAGCTTACGCGGGACCCCATTCAGTGTGAATCTGCCACACATATTAATCCTCCTCTTTCAGGGTACTGATCTTTAAAGGCATTAAGATAAAATCTGCCCGTTGCAAACAAATGACAGGTGGACGTTTAATCTTATTAAATATAAAGTTGTATTATGTGAATAACCTAAATGTCATTTTGGTGAACTTTACGCTTTTCTCAATAATAATGAAAAGGATTAGGTTTAAATGATGAACTTATTTCACAAGGTGACAACCTACATAAATTTTCCGAAATACGAGGCTAGCATCAATTCCATTTACCAAAAAGTTTTTTCATGGTCTTGGTAGTGGAAGCTGCAAAGCAGGTTGAGCATTTTCAATGGCCTCACTGAGAAATAAAGTCTGAATCTCCCCGTAGACAACCACCAAGCTAAAGAGTTATAAGATGAGCAGACCAGAAATATTGTTGGTGTACGATAAGGAGTGCCCTGTCTGCAATGCTTACTGCCAGATCGTCAGGATTCGAGAGACTGTTGGTGACTTGAAAATTATCGATGCACGTGAAAAAAGCGAAGTCTTGGCTGAGATTAC
>SMXG01000031.1 GCA_004356775.1 Betaproteobacteria bacterium
CTTCGAGTTTGGTTTCCATGAAAGTCTTCCTATTTATTCCGGTGGTCTCGGTATTCTGGCTGGCGACCACTGCAAGGCAGCGAGCGATATGCACTTGCCGTTTGTTGGTGTTGGCTTACTTTACCGCCAAGGTTATTTCTTTCAGACCATAGACGGCGAAGGTACCCAGCAAGTTACTTACACCCATTCAGACTTTGATGACTTTCCAGTAGCACCGGTGCTGCACGAAGATGGTTCAGAAATACATGTCCAAGTGGAATTACCTAAACGCAAGGTAATGGTAAAAGTGTGGCAGGCAAACTTAGGTCACGTACGACTTTATCTACTAGATACCGATTTACATGAGAATTCCCCACAAGACCGCAACATTACCCATCAACTCTACGGCGGTGACAAGACTATGCGCATTGAACAGGAAATCGTTTTTGGTATCGGTGGCATGCGCGCCTTGCAAGAAGTAGGTGTAAAACCAACAGTTTGGCATATCAATGAAGGACATGCTGCGTTCATGATGCTGGAACGAGCACGCGATCTAGTACGGCAAGGGCTAGATTTTGCTAGTGCACTTGAGGCAGTAGCAGTAAATACTGTGTTCACAACCCACACTGCAGTTCCAGCGGGGCATGATGACTTCAGCGAGAACATGATGTATCTATATTTTAAGGAGTTCTATCGTGATCTCAAAATCACCCGTGAAGAATTCATGGCACTTGGCCACACTCTCAAAAACCCAGATTTTAATATGACGGCTCTAGCCATACGTTGCACACGCTCGCACAATGGTGTAAGCAAAATACATGGTGGAGTATCGGCAAATATTTGTCGTGGCCTGTGGCCGCAGATTGAACCGGAAGAAAACCCACTTGCATACATTACCAACGGCGTACATGTGCCAACTTTCTTAGCGCATGAGTGGTCTACTATGTTCGATCGTCATCTTGGCCAAGAATGGCGCAATAAGATATGTGATACCGAATACTGGTCGCGTATCGATAAGATACCTGATCACTTATTCTGGAGCGCACGACAAACACTGAAATCGAGCATGCTTTACGGTATACGCGATCGATTAGCTCTACAAAACTTCAGAAATGGCGGCTCTGAAACACATCTTGACCGGATGCTCAAATTTACCGATCCAATCAATCCTAATATTCTAACACTTGGTTTTGCACGTCGTTTTGCTACATACAAACGTGCTACGCTGCTATTTGAAAATTTGGACAGATTACGAGAAATCATACTCAACCCAGAACACCCTGTATTGCTAATCTTTGCCGGAAAAGCGCATCCAGTAGACATTCCTGGGCAGGATCTAATTCGGCGCATTAGCGAGTTTGCACGCTTGCCCGAATTTGAAGGCAGGCTTCTGCTGGTTGAGGGCTACGACATGCGTCTTGCTAGGCGACTCGTGGCGGGGGTCGATGTATGGCTCAATAATCCAGTGTATCCACTGGAAGCAAGTGGAACCTCAGGGATGAAAGCAGGAATTAATGGAGCGATTAATCTAAGTGTGCTTGATGGCTGGTGGGGAGAAGGCTACGATGGAAAAAATGGATGGGCGATCAAGCCAGGACCGGAAGGTATGGATCCTGCACTACGCGATAAGCAAGAAAGCCAGACGCTCTATGAAATTCTGCAAGATCAAGTGGTGCCACTCTATTATAGTCGCGGCAAACTTGGTTTCTCACCTGAATGGGTTAAAATGGTGAAACACTCCATGGCATCCATATTACCACGCTACAATGCTACACGCATGGTGGGTGAATACGTAAAAAATTTCTATCTCCCGGCTAGTAAGCAGGGCGCACTCTATGTAGAAAACAACTTTGATAACGCCAGAAAAGTCGCTGCCTGGAAAGCCAAGGTAAGAAGCGCTTGGAGTAGAATAACACTAAAACGGCTAGATACGCCATGCAAGCAAATTAACTTCGGTGATACGCTACATTTTAAAGTTGCCGCAAAATTAAACGGCTTAAAGCCAGAAGACGTGGTGATAGAGTTGCTAATTTGTCCTCGAGTTAAACATCCCAAACCATGCGACTTTCAACACTACAGTTTCCAGATCGCTGGAGCCGAGACATCCGGTGAACATTTGTTTGAGTTGAATCTCGCGCCAGATTTATGTGGCAAACTTGAATGTTATATCCGTACCTATCCGTATCACCCTTTACTTACACACCCATTTGAAATGGGCATGATGATATGGTTATAAAATAATATTTACGATTAAGAGACTGGGAGAAGGCAACCCCTTATCTTTTCTCACCGGGGCCGACACATCACTTGTACAATCCGGGTAACAACGATAAGTAAATATCCCGGTAGGCAATTGCACTCAGGCGCCAACTAAAGTCCTTTGCCATGCCGTTTCTTTGCAGACGGAGCCATGTTGTTTTATTGCAGTAAGAAGCAATAACACGCTGAATGCCAGCAAGAAAACTTCTAGGATCCATTTCATGAAATAAGAAGCCACTTGCACTCCCATCAGCAAGCGTTGCAGGTGTACAATCCACCACCGTATCGAGTAGACCGCCGGTAGCATGCACTAGCGGTGGCGTACCGTAGCGTTGACTATACATTTGGTTCAAGCCGCATGGTTCAAAACGTGATGGCATTAGAAAACTATCTACACCACCTTCGATCAAGTGTGATAGCGTTTCGTCAAAGCCTATGCGTACAGCGATTTTCCCAGGATGATTTTTTTCCAACGCCGCCATCTCCCGATCCAGACCCGCTTCGCCGCTGCCTAAAATGACCAGTTGCGCAGGCATTCTGGCTAAAAATGGTGCGACTTGTAGCAATAGATCACAACCTTTCTGGTAAGTGTGACGGCTTACCATGCCAAACAATGGGATATCGGAATCAACAACCAATCCCATCATCTGTTGTAAGGCACGTTTATTAATGGCTTTGGCAGCAATCCTCTTAACAGTATAATTCTGAGCAAGACAGGGATCTGTTTCTGGATCCCACTTGGTACTGTCTATGCCATTGACAATGCCACTTATATGATCACTACGTCCTGCCAGTAAGCCCTGCAAACCAAAACCCAATGGCATCGTCTGAATTTCCTTAGCATAGGTAGGACTTACAGTAATGATGTGATCGGAGTAATAGAGTCCAGCCTTAAGAAACGACATGTCGCCATAGTATTCAATACCATTGATGTTAAAACTGGTGGCGGGTAAATCCAATCGAGATAGGGTACTGGGTGGAAACACGCCCTGAAAAACGAGATTGTGTATTGACATCAATGACACAACTTTTCTTCCTTGATAAAAATGCAGGTATGCTGGAGTAAGGCCACTTTGCCAATCGTTGCAATGAACAATATTAGGACGCCAGATGAGAGGGCTAGCATCGCTTGCTAGAATTGCGCCAATTTTTGAAAGAAGCCCAAAACGCATCGCGTTGTCTGGCCAGTCCTGTCCAGCTGTATTTGTGTATGGTCCACCATTTCGCCGATAAAGACTGGGGCAGTCAATGACGAATATGGGAACACCCTTAGATGCGCCCTTACCTGCTGGCAATCTCGCCGACCATAGCAAAAACGGTGGAAAATGGGAGAGACCAGAAAACCCCGCAACCTTACGCTTGTATCGTAATCCTGCAAGTACTTTCGGATAACCAGGAATCAACAGACGAACATCCACGCCCAATTCTTGTAGTGCTGCTGGTAACGCTGCACTTACATCACCTAGACCGCCAGTCTTGATCAGAGGATAGACTTCGGATGTAATGAACAGAACACCTAGATCTCGACTTAATGGGGCGGTCAGCATGGGTGAGTAATCGTATGTATATTTTTCGGGTAAATTTTATTGATGCCATAAAAGTAGAAAGGCTTGTATTGCACTACCCTCTCAGTATTTTCCCATAAGGCAAGATAACCTACCGGGATCTGGCTCCATATAATTCTACTGTTACCGGTTTACTTTGAAATAATTCATTAATCCGTTTGTGGAAGAATCATGGGATGTTATCTGCCTATCCTGCTCTAATTCGTCTAAAATTTTCCCAGCCAGCTGTTTGCCAAATTCTACCCCCCATTGATCGAATGGATTCACGTTCCAAATCACACTTTGTACAAATACCTTATGTTCATAAAGCGCAATGAGTGAACCCAATGTTTTCGGATCTAGTTGCTTAAACAAAATGGAAGTGGTGGGACGGTCTCCGGGGAAAACCTTGTGAGGCATTATTTTCTTGAACGATTCCGCCGCTATGTTATTCATTGACGATTCCGCTTCAATCTCAGCGCAGACTTCGCTCATGCTTTTGCCGCGCATCATTGCCTCAGTTTGAGCAAAAAAATTAGCTAGCAACAAGCAATGATGGTCGCCGATAGGATTGTGGCTTATGCAAGGAACCAGAAAATCTGCCGGGATGATTTGCGTTCCTTGGTGTAGTAATTGGTAAAAAGCATGTTGGCCGTTGGTTCCCGATTCGCCCCACACTACAGTTCCAGTACTATAATCTACTTCATCACCGTTACGATCTATGCGCTTACCATTGCTCTCCATCTCCAGTTGTTGCAGGTAAGCTGGAAAGCGGTGTAGAGACTGGTCGTAAGGTAGAACTGCATGAGATCTAGTACCAAAGAAATTGATTTGCCAGATTCCGATGAGACCGAGCATAACTGGCAGATTCTTTTCCAGCGGAGCAGTAAGAAAATGCTGATCCATTTCTTTAGCTCCCGTGAGCAACGAATAAAAATTCTCCATGCCGATCGTAAGCACAATCGGTAAACCAATAGCTGACCATAATGAATAACGCCCACCCACCCAGTCCCATAACTCAAACATATTGTCAGAATCGATACCGAATTTCTCCACCTCTTCACGATTAATAGAAACTGCAACAAAATGGCCAGCAACATCTTTTTCACTGCCACCATGAGCGAGAAACCATTCACGTGCAGCCCGCGCATTAGCTATGGTTTCCTGTGTGGTAAAAGTCTTCGAGGCAATAATAAATAGCGTAGTTGCTGGATTCAATCTTCGTAAAATTAATTCCAGCTGAGTGCCATCAATATTCGAAACGAAGTGCGGAATAATATGATTCGAGCTATAAGGCTTAAGTGCTTCGGTCACCATCAATGGCCCTAAGTCAGAGCCACCGATGCCGATATTGACCACGTCAGTGAAAAGATGGCCTGAGTATCCCCTAAGTTTACCGTCCCGTACGGAAGTCGAAAATTGTTCCATCTGTGTTAATACCCGCCTGACATTGGACATGATATCCACGCCATCTATCATCACTGGATGTTCCCCTCGCAGTGCGCTATGAAGAGCGGCATGGTTCTCTGTATCATTTATCTTCTCGCCTCGAAACATCCGAGTAATCCAGTCCTCCAGCCTTTGCTGGCGAGCAAGTACTAACAACAAGCTAATTGTCTCATGGCAAACAGGATGCTTAGAATAGTCCATCAAAATATCGTTGAATTTCAACGAGAACCTATTAAAGCGTTGGGAGTCCCGAGCAAACAATTCGCGTAAATGCTGCTGTGCCATAGCTGACTGGTGGGCTTGTAAAGCAAGCCAGGCAGAGGATAAAGTTAATGTAGACATATCTATTAGTACTTAACCTCAAAAGCTACTTCGCCCAAAGCACCCAAATGCTGCTGTGGTACCGGATTGCTTTCTAATGCACATAGTTTCCAGCATATTATTCTCATTACCGAACTCCCTCATTTTCCTTACACTCATAATCCTTCCTTAGCTCGCCTGACCCGCAGCAGAAAGAGTATACCCTGCAGTATTTTGTGCCACCCAGAAATACTATCCAAAAGAGTACACGTCATTGGATCAGAGCTCCTTGCCCACTTAGTAAAATTGTTTGAAATACGTGAACGCCTGAATGAAACAATACTATTGCTCCAGGTGAGGACTAAGACGGGGGAGTGGCTAGACAGTCGTTCCGTTAGTATTACTTCTTGGGGTAGATTAACTTTGACGGACATGTAAAGTTGTATTGGATTAGATCGCATATAATGAATTATAACTTGCTTAAGACTGTTAATTCAGATCAAGTGCACCATTAAAAAATGCCATAATGATACAATATAGGTATATAAAATAAGGTAAACCATGGGAGAAACAGAAAGTATCCATACAAGTTCTTGCCCGAAAAAAGATGAAATAAACCCATTTTCTTACAATCAACTTACACGCAGTGCTATAGCTCTGATACTAGCGGGTGGGCGGGGCAGCCGTTTGCAGGATCTTACTGACTGGCGGGCGAAACCTGCGGTGCCATTCGGAGGCAAGTTCCGCATTATTGATTTTCCTCTTTCCAACTGTGTCAATTCTGGTATTCGACGTATCGGAATTGCCACCCAATACAAGGCGCAAAGTCTGGTTCGTCATATTCAGTACGGATGGAGCTTTCTCGATGGACGCTTTAAGGAATTCATCGAATTACTGCCGGCACAGCAGATGACAGGGGAAACTTGGTACCAAGGAACTGCCGATGCAGTGTTTCAGAATATTGATAACTTGCGCCGACATGATCCGAACTATGTACTGATTCTAGGTGGCGATCACGTCTACAAAATGGATTACAGCAAGTTAATAGCTGATCATGTTAAGAAATCTGCTGACATAACTGTTGCTTGCTTAACTATCCCGCTAGAAGAAACGAGTGAATTTGGCATCATGAGTGTAAACGATGAATGGCGCATCACCAGTTTTACCGAAAAACCGGAACCAGAGAATGCCGTAGCCATTCCCGGCCAACCGGGACAAGCACTTGCCAGCATGGGCATTTATGTGTTCAACGCACCGTTTCTTTTCGAGCAATTGATTCGTGACCATGATGAATACGGTTCATCTCACGATTTTGCCAAGGATCTGATCCCTTATCAGGTGCCTCGCTATCGGGTATTCGCCCATCGCTTCTTTGACAGTTGTGTCAACATAGCCTCCTCGGGAATACCGTACTGGAGAGATGTAGGTACAGTAGATGCCTATTGGGAAGCTAATCTAGATCTTACCACTGTGACTCCAGATCTTAACCTATACGATGAAAATTGGCCGATCTGGACATACCAGGAACAGTTGCCTCCTGCCAAGTTTGTATTTGAAAACGAGGACCGGATAGGTCGAGCGTTGGATTCGATGGTATCAGGTGGTTGTGTTATCAGTGGTTCAACGGTGCGTCGCTCTCTACTGTTTTCCAACGTACACGTGCACAGCTACAGCAATATCGAGGACTCGGTGATACTTCCTAACGTAGATATCGGCCGAAATGTACGTTTCAAACAGGTAGTAGTGGACAAAAATTGTGTAATTCCTGATGGATTAACTGTAGGGTTCGATCGGAAAGAAGACCGTAAGCGATTTAATGTTACAGATAAAGGCATTACACTCATTACCCCAGAAATGTTAGGGCAAAATCTGCATTATATTAAATGAACAAAAGACAATAGGCTTAGGGACAAACATGATACACGTAGTAAATAATTTTCGATAATAAATACCGTTTTGCTGGACTTCTACCGACAATACAGCTACAGAACCTGCCCTGCTGAAGAATATCATGAGCCTAATTACGACGATGAGAAGAACGTAAAAACTATACAACAACAGTAAATTTATCTACTTGTCATCAAAAGTTACAGTGATATGTCCTTTACTAGAACATTGGTATAGAAGTTTTAGCGTCCACTAGTAACTTAGTAATTAGCGGCATCCTAGACTCAGTTACACCAATTCTGCTGGAATTACCGAAACTATATGGATTACTCCATGGGCGAGATACAGATGGAAAAATTTAGTTTTCGTGACGTAGGATGTTAGAAACAAGAATATGAAAAACCTGCTTTGGATCTGACGCATCACTGGGATTCAGTTCTGCTGCAGTGCATTTATCGTCAGTTATTTCGTTGCAAAATTGGCAGTAACTATGCCAATTCTTATTGTAGACGGCTATACGCTCTTGAGGAACATCATATCTGAAGTCTTCTACCACCTCTAGCATCGCAGGTAATCTATCACGCAAGTACACTCCAATATCTTTAGGCCAGTTAACAGGTTCTGGATACAAACCAGATAATATAGAGTGGATTGACAAACGAAAATTGTTGGCAGCGATAGCATGGCGTTTTCGGAGGAATGGTTCATAAATTCCAGCACATGTGATAGCCACTGCAAGTAAAGCTAAAGGCCATATCGGTACTCGGGAGAAATACCCGGATATTTGGTTGAGAAATTCGTCCATATTCTTCTATGATAACTGATTGATGTTACTGGGAATGTGAAAAAAAGTTAAACTGCCTCTTATTTTCCTCTTATTTTCTATTTTTTGCTTCTCTATTTTTC
>SMXG01000032.1 GCA_004356775.1 Betaproteobacteria bacterium
TAAATAGTACATTATGATGTGGCCAATAGAATTTATATTGGCCATGACATTTTAGATAGTCCGGTTAATTTTGTTTTGTTTATGTAAGGTACAATTGGGTAAGCTTTACAATCAAAGAACTATAGAACAGTTGGTCTAGGCATCCATACCATTAATCTTTACTCTAATCTCATGATTAACCGGCGGGCTATATGATAAGGATACGGGCATGCTTATCTCCACATCATATGGTCAGATCATTAATCAGTGAGCTACACACCATTGTATCCACTTGTTCAATCAGTGCGTGATAAACAGAGTGATCAATACCCATACTCAGGAAAGCACCATTATACAGGCCTTGAATCATATCCTGAGTGAGCTCAAAGCGCAGAAAATGTACTGAGGATGTCTTTTCCTCTGTTTCTCGTTCCAAATCTTCATCGGCAATAGCATAAACTGGGTTATGCCCCTGCACTCTGACCCATACATTGTCTTCAATGCCAATCAGTTTTGTTAGTTTATCAGCACGTTCTACAGGATCTGGATATTCTATCAGCATGGTTGCTTTCCAGTTGCTGCCATCGGGAATAAGTGCACCATAT
Source organism: Betaproteobacteria bacterium (assembly GCA_004356775.1). Classification (GTDB taxonomy): domain Bacteria; phylum Pseudomonadota; class Gammaproteobacteria; order Burkholderiales; family Nitrosomonadaceae; genus BJGV01. The sequence goes on from SMXG01000032.1 coordinate 585, forward strand.
ACGCTCATTTCGTCAAGTATGCCCTTTTCTTCGAAAATCTTTTCCACTCGCAGCATCTCTTGGATTTGATAACGTACCGTCAATTCATCCTCAAAAATGAGCGTAATATCTTCCCCTATAGAAACTTTTCGGTTTTTTTTATGTGTCATCACCTCAGTACGAAATTTCTGACGCACTTTAGCATAAGCTTCTAGAGTCATGATACTGTCGCGATTAATTTGAGGCATAATATTTCCAGGTATGATGTTGGAAGAGTACATCGTGTCTAATATTTAGCTCGATTTTTTAGTCTAATCCGTAAGCAATTCGAATCAGCGTTAACGGATGCAGTTTCTGCGCTTTACTCTTACCTATTCCCTGATAAATATGGCGTCCAGCGATGGCACAATCAGAACTTATGTAATCAGGATTAGATGCAGCCATTTGCTTGAATACTGGCTTACCAATTTTCATAGAATCAGAGAAGTGCTCACTTTTAACACCCCAAGTTCCATCATGGCCAGAACAACGTTCCACTACGCTAACCGTGGTTCCTGGAATCATTTGCAACATGTCCTTAGTTTTCTGTCCGATGTTCTGTACCCGTAAGTGACAGGGAATATGGTAGGACACATTACCCAAAGGTTGTTTAAAATCGGTCTTAAGTAGTCCGTCACGATTGCGTAGCATCAGGTATTCAAACGGATCAAACATTGCCTTTGCTACCGCTTTTACATCTTCATCATCTGGAAACATGAGTGGTAATTCCTTTTTATACATGAGTGTACAAGAAGGTACCGACGTGAGTATGGCATAACCTTCTTTCGCTAGTTTCGCTAGATAAAGAATATTCACATTTTTTAGTTCTTCCACTGCTTCCAAATCGCCCAATTCTAATTTTGGCATACCACAACAAGCCTCTTTTTCTACCAAGCATGTCGGAATCTCATTGTATTTGAGTATTTTTAATAGATCATGTCCAATATCAGGCTCATTGTTATTCACATAACAAGTAGAATAAATTGCAACTCTACCAGACGTACTATTACCATTTTTTACAATGAATGATTCATCAGTCTTAGCATTTGGACGAAACTTATTAATAGCATATTCAGCTAGCTTTCGCTCAGCATGAACGCCAAACATGCTATCCATCAACTTTCGAGTTGTAGGTGTATTAATTGCGGAATTTACAGCCTGTACTACCACCGGGATACTAGCAAGCTTACCCATAAGATCTGTGCTGGATAACAACTTGTCGCGAATATTAGTCTTTCCCTTCTTGTATTTAACTGCTTTAGCGCGCAACATTAAGTGTGGAAAATCGACATTCCATGGATGTGGTGGCACGTATGGACACTTAGTAAAACACATGTCGCAAAGATAACAACGATCCACTACTTCCCAGAGTTTTTCCTTTTTCACTCCATCCAGTTCTCCGGATGTTCCCTCGTCAATGAGATCAAACAGTCTAGGGAACGCTGTACAAAGGTTAACGCAACGACGGCAACCATGACAGATATCAAAAATACGATCCAGCTCGCCGAATAGGTTTTCTTCGTTATAAAAATCAGGATTTTTCCAGTCTATCGGGTGACGCTTGGGCGCCTCTAGACTGCCTTCATAGGTGGTCATGGGAATGAGAAATAAACATCCAGAAATTACAAAGTTGGTGTGGACCAACCGGGTTAAGCTTAGAAAGCTCTACTCAGTTAATCTACTGCTATGACTCTATCAATCAGAAAACACATCTAAAGCTTTTTGGAAACGGTTAGCATGTGAGCGTTCGGCCTTGGCTAAAGTTTCAAACCAATCGGCAATTTCATCAAAACCTTCAGTACGTGCAGACTTGGCCATGCCTGGATACATGTCAGTATATTCATGGGTTTCACCAGCGATAGCCGCTTTTAGGTTGTCACGAGAAGCACCGAAAGGTAACCCAGTAGCTGGATCGCCACAAACTTCTAGATATTCAAGATGACCATGAGCATGGCCAGTTTCGCCTTCAGCTGTAGAACGAAACACTGCTGCCACATCGTTTTGTCCTTCTACATCTGCTTTGGCTGCAAAATAGAGATAGCGACGATTAGCCTGGGACTCACCTGCAAAGGCGTCTTTCAAGTTTACTTCCGTCTTAGATCCTTTGAGTTGCATAATTTTCTCCTATCTAACCAACGTATTAATAACTAAAATAACATAGCCTGTCAAAATATTCTGTTCGGTATGCCTAAGTTGTTAGTTCTTGATATTGTTGCTAGAAATAATTTTAATCTATCTGACAAAATTAACAAAAACTAAACCATATCGAAAGACTATCGGAGGGCTCTTTGCTTGTCAACTAAGCTTGTCAATATAGTTCATCAATCAGGGGAGATAATACGATAATTTGCGACCTTCCCATAAAACTTTTTAAACATATTGCTAGAGATTGATTAAATTAGAATTTCAAAAACACCTCAAATAGAAGAACTTATTCAGCTTACCTTACTCGTATTATAGATGAAAAAACTAGATGTTACCGGTCAGTCCTGCCCCGTCGAAATAGCCTGTTCCCAGCAAACTTTGTGGCCCTATTTGATTAGGCCTGCTGTTAAAACGGTTGCACTCTGAAGTTTGAAATGGTCGGACTCAACATTCGGGTTGGCATTGTTGCTGAAAAAACTACCCAGATTGGAGTGATAAGAACCAACTAACCAATATTTGGAGACTATTCCATTCGGATTAACTGCACCACTGTGAGCGCCATAGTCAAGATTAAAGTAGTCACCTGCTGAAAACCATCCGTTACCAGTAGCTGGGACCATTCCTTATCAGAAAAAGAATTCAATTCTGAGTTATTATAAACGATTAGAGTTACATTGTTTTCGTCCTTAATCCAACTTAACTCCAAAGAAATCAGAGATACCACTCAGTCAAACGACAACAATAACATGCTGTAATCAATTTAATACACATCTTTGGTACGGATTGTTGATGCTTTTTTAACAATTTTTAGACCATTTAGGTTGCTAACCAAAACCTGTTTAATATTGGAATTTATAGGAGATTTACACGACCAGCCAATGATATAAAGATTTAACCCGTTTTTTGCATAACTGTATTGATTAACCTCCATGTCATTAATAGTGTTAAGTTGTAAATCAAAGTGGCGTGTCAAATCTAACCTAATAATGTTCGAATGGTTTATATTAATCAGGCTGGTGAGTACACGTAATCCAACAGTAACGTTTTTCATCAACGGCATGGTAATATTTAAATCCACTTGGTATAATAATGAACAAAGAAAGTTAGATTATTATTTCAGTCCTTTCCAGTCCTTTCGTGAAAACGTGGCATATTTATTTTGGCTTACCCTGGTTGTCTCGTAGGTTTCGGCAAAGGGCTGCCCTCTTGTAATACAATTTTGAGAACAACCTGATCACCGTTTCATAGTAATCATTCTAGGTAAAATCTTCTGTAATTAAACGCACGTAATCAGACAATCATGTTGTTCTATATTCAACAAAATTAATTCATGTCTACCCATACTAATTTTTAGTATAAGATACATTTGCACGCGATTTGATTGGAGGTGATGTTATGAAAGGATTAATTTTGATTGCTCTAGCAATGGCTTTATTTTCATCTTTGATTCATGCATATGATTACGATGATCAAAGACGTCGCCAGGCTAGGGACTCCGAACAGCAGGTGCTAAAAGAATCCAAACCAAAACAAACCCAAAGCATAAAACAGAAAAATAAGATAGCGAAACAGAAAACTGAGCAGCGCAGACAAAATAGGGAAAAGCTTAGACTCAGGAGCAAAATGGGGCGTGGAAATTATCCGGGTCACGTTGCTCCTCCAATATCGTCGCGCCCTTTCTATGCGCATCCCTAAAAATCACAGAGGAACGTCCAACTACCTCTAGTCTCATTATGGTTGCAAGTAACAAGAATAGTGACCCAGTTGATTATTTTTAAGTAATTGCCCTTGGCGTCCTCTAATTACCATCCTTATAATTGTCATTCTTACAATCTTCTGCCATTTTCTGCGCCTCAGTTGTTTGGGAAAGAGACATCTTTTTAGCCAGCAAATTTCACCCATGTTTTGCCAGATTGATTCCTTTTGAGGTAACTAGGCTAACCACATATGCGCAAGAACGTCGTCTTGGGCTATGCCCTGCCCTTGACCGCACATTATGCCAAGACTGGTATAGTGCCATTAGCATACCCCTGCGCAGAGGCCCAGCGACAATATTTAACTGCTTCCTGATAATTTTGAGGTACACTTTCGCCTTGGTCATACATCACACCAAGTCTAAATTGGGCATCTACATATCCCTACTCGGCAGTCGGCCAATACCACTTTGCAGCTTCTTGAGAGTCTTAAATTATACCTCGTTCATCAACATACATAACACCGAGATTATATTGAGCAAGTACATTCCCTTACTCTGCCAAGGAACGAACTAATTCGGCTGCTTTTGCTTAATCTCCTTGAAGATAGGCCTGTTGCGCATCGGATAGGGGATCTGCCTTTACTTGACCAACTATTGTAATTAAGAATAGACAATCTAAAAACATGTGTTTTAGTGACAGGATTCATTCTCGTTATCTTTTTCTGATTCTGCATCCTGAACTCAAAGTTAATGAAATTCCATGTGGTTATTTAATGGTAGGTTTGAGGTATTCAGATATGATTTGCGAACCTTGTCATCATTCTTCATGCGGCTTTAATATTTTAATAATATACCCACAATAAAACATCATCGATTAATAAAAACAAGAAAGCTAACTTGGCCTCGACCAATCTTAACTATTGATAAACTACCTTCTGAAGTTTCAATTCTACTTCGCCAAGGCCTTTATAATCACCTTTTAATTGGACCGGAATTCTGGTTTCGGGATCAATATATATTTTAATATTCCCCTGTAAACCAACAAATGTAAAATCGCTTATGAGTCTATTTGTAGTTGTTGAGCGTGCCTTGAGAGAAAGTACATATGTAGAAATTAATGTGTTCCTTTGAGTCTCTTGATCTCCCTTTTTCCTAATATAGTCTAGCTGAATAGATTCCATAGATTCTTTCCGAATATCAAGATAGATAACTTCTTTTTTGTTAAACACACATATTGTCACGGTTTTCTCGAAATCGGAAATTTTTGATGCTGAAATAAAATAGACAACAGGCATGGGTACAGTTATGTCTAAGCAACCAATTTTGTCTGGGACATATGGATAAAACCTCTCTTTAACAGCTGACCATTTTTCTGGAATTTGTAAAGATTCTTTTTTATCGATCGGTTGCCTAGTAAATTTAAAAACACCTTTATCTGTAAATCGGTATGTTTTTTTAGCATCTTTTAAACCAGTTCGCTGACGTACGTACTGCATCGCAGATAGTGTTACGGGGTTAAACCAAGCAACATTTTGCAATTTTATTTTAGGTAAAAATACCGATTTAACAGAAGTCTTAGTGTTAATAATGAATATCCCTGATTCCGTTGCACCTATGGGAGCCCCTTGAGGAGAAGAAATAAGAGCAGCATCAAGTTCAGTTTTCGATGGGGATATTAATTCAATTTCAACCGCAAGTTTGACGAAAAGTTTTTTTCCTTTAAACGATAAGTACTTCCAGGGTACATTTATTTTATCAATACTTAGAGAGTGAATTTTGTCATCTGCTACTGAAGCAAATGGGGAAAGTAATGCTATGAGCAAGATTGGAAAAAATATTAACCAATGTTTACATGATGGTTTCTCTACCATATACATGGTAGAGCTGTAGTAGAGATACGTGTATTCATTTGCTGTTTTGGTAATAGGCTTTTAATGCTGAATTTAAATGGAAAGTATCTGCATAGTCATCCTGGACTTATGCGGCACTCGCTTAAGATAATAGCAGGGATATTAACCTTTCTGATGTAACTCCTGCTAATAAAAACCATTAAAATAGTTGGACTAATCACGACAAGAAGCCTTCAAAACTAACGCATTATAAACTACATAAAAATACGTATAGACTATATATTGTCAGGCGCTAGATTATTGCAACTAGGGACATCAATGCTTCCATCCTGACACTATTTGCCACTACGTTGAACACTCGGCATCCATGTGTCAATATGCCAAGTATTCCTAGTTACTTAAAGAATGAAGATGTACTAACTAATTTTAATATCCGTGGAACAATCAATCTATCTTTTCGTTGCACTTGTCGTTGGACTATTTGTTGGTGCGGGTACTATTTGGTTGATTCTACGTGCCCTTACGATTCGTCTCACCGAGCAATTAACCGCATCTGAACAAAACGTAAAGAGACTGACGTCTGAGCATGATGCTCTTTCTATTTTGCGCAACCAATTAACTATTGAAAAACAAGAATTGAGCACAGAAATTGTTAAACTGGCTACAACTTTAGATTTAGAGCGCTCCCAGACAGAGGAAAAACTGGAATTTCAGAAAAATGCCGAGGAACAACTTTCCAATCGCTTCAAAACGTTAGCTAACGAAATTTTGGATGATAAGTCTAGAAAATTTACCGACCAAAACAAGATTAATCTTGACCAGCTATTGGAACCACTCAAGGTAAAAATCACCGAATTTCAAGGAAAAATACAAGAGGTTTATATGCAGGAGGGCAAAGATCGCTCAGCGTTGTCCGAACAAGTAAAGCAATTAATGGCGCTAAACAATCAACTGTCTGAGGATGCTCACAACCTCACTCGAGCTCTCAAAGGTCAGGTCAAGACACAGGGTAATTGGGGAGAGCTGATCTTGGAACGTGTACTAGAGGCTTCTGGACTGCGTAAAGGTCATGAATATAACGTGCAAGAAAGCCATGATCGTGAGGACGGTACTCGCGCCCAGCCGGATGTGGTCATCCATCTTCCGGAAGATCGTCATCTGATCGTCGATGCTAAGATGTCGCTCACAGCATATGAAGAACATACTAATGCTGAGACGGAACTTGAACGTAATAGCGCCATAAAACGTCATCTAGAGTCAGTTCGTTCCCATATAAGGGAACTTTCCGAGAAAAATTACCAACAACTTTATGGACTACGATCTTTTGATTTTGTTTTAATGTTCATACCAGTTGAACCAGCCTTTATGCTTGCCATATCGCATGACAATAATTTGTGGCTGGACTCATGGAAGAAAAATATCCTACTTGCTAGCCCTAGCACCCTGCTATTTGTAGTTCGTACTGTTGCGCATCTTTGGAAACAGGAGCAACAAAACCGTAATGCTCAAGAAATTGCTAGTCGTGGAGCAGAACTCTACAACAAACTAGCTAGCTTTGTAGATGACCTCAATATGTTAGGAAAGCGTTTGCAGCAAGCACAAATTGCTTATGATGCAGCCTACAGCAAACTTACGAAAGGTAAAGGTAACGTTATTCGCCAGGCAGAAATGCTAAAACAACTGGGCGTAAAACCTGCTAAGCCACTTTCGCAGACCCTAACCAATTCGGCTTTGGATGAGCCAGCCACCTCTCTCCCGTCCATCTCTTCATTAAAGGACGAATAAGCATTATCCCGTTAACTTTATCCCTATGATGATCCTCAAACAATCTTCTACCCATGGCTAAACGAATACTCTACGTACCAGGATTGAAGCATTACTACCGGATCAGCCGCACTAAGATAGATCTATTTATGACCTGTCCGCGCTGCTTTTATTTGGATGTTCGCCTCGGGATAAAACGCCCTCCTGGCTTTCCCTTTAGTCTCAATAGTGCGGTTGATACACTGCTGAAGGCGGAGTTCGACCAATATCGAAAAATACAACTACCCCACCCCTACATAAAAAAATCTGGATTAAACGCTGTTCCGTACAACCATCCACAACTCGATATTTGGCGCAATAATTTCAAGGGTGTTTCTTTTGCGCATGAAGAAACAGGATTTGAGGCTTTTGGCGCAATAGATGACCTCTGGATTGACCTATTAACTCAAGAAATAATCGTGGTTGATTACAAATCTACATCTAAATCAGATGCTGTTTCTCTGGATGCAGACTGGCAAATTGGATACAAACGACAAATGGAATTCTACCAATGGCTTTTAAGGAAGAATGGACTAAACGTAGCAAACCAGGGATGGTTTGTTTACTGCAACGGAATTAAAGACAAGCCAGAATTCAATGATCGTCTAGATTTTACGGTTTCTATGCTGCCTTATGTGGGTAACGACAACTGGGTTGAACCGACGCTAGTTGAAGTCAAAAAATGTTTGGATTTAAAACTCATACCGCCTGCTACTGGGAATTGCGACTATTGCCAATACGCTTTGCAATACGCAACAGCTAACGATCAGATTCTGTTTCAGGAAAAGATGGCGAGTTTTGTATTAAAATAAAGCAAGAAAAAACTTGCACCTAGTTAAAAAAGGGATTGAATTTTTTTACTTAGATCCTCCTGCGTCGTTACGATGCTTACCAGTCTTACATCACTACCGGCTTATGCATCAGACTTTCAGTGCCCTGTGTAGCTAAATCACGAAGCGTGATATCACCGATGGACGACTCCACAGCCTGTTGCATGCGGTCTAACACTTCCTCAACCGGCCGTGGTGCCGGCAATCTCTCGGGTGATAGAAGACGTTCCTCTCCGGCAATGCGTACGGTATTGAGTACCTGTGTCACCGAGACCAACGAGGGATCGCGTGCTGGCAGATAAGCCGGCGGATCATCTGCGTTTTGTACAACGAGCTCCTGGCGTTCCAGTGCATCAAGCACTGTCTGCAGCACGTGCATTGGCACGCCAAGTAAGCGTTTAAACTCCAATATCGAAGGCATACGCTCACCATCAAGAAACCTACCTGCGACTAAACACATAATTGAGAGTGCAAGGCGTTCGCGCATCCGATTGCTCAGTCGGTCGCTCAGCCGCGGCCCCCCGTCTCTAAAATACAGGTATTCCGGGTGCTGAGCGTAGAATGCAACACTCGCGCCAAACAGTAGGATCAGCCAGCATAAGTAGAGCCAAACCATGAAAAGGATCAGAATCGCCAAACTGGAATAGACGGCTGCATAATTATTTGAAGCCGCCACAAAGCTCGCAAATATCCATCCTGCGGTTTGCCAAGCAATTCCACTGACCGTGCCGCCAACCAGCGCAGGCCTGAATCGTACCCGTGTGTTTGGAATGAACATGTAAACGAAAGTAAAAAACGAGATTACGAGTAGGTAGGGCATAAGCCGGCTAAGTACCTGCACAGTCTCACCCAATACTCCGATTGCTAGCAGGCCACGCATCGCCTCATGGTTCATCACAGTCGCAGTAATGCCAAGTGCCGAGAACACCAAAACTGGACCGACCATTAGCACACTCAGATAGCGAACGACTCTCTCTCCAATGCGTCTGGGTTGTGGAATATGCCAAATATAATTTAACGACTGCTCAATCTTTTGCATTAACGAAATCGCAGTATAGAAAAGCAGCACCAATCCAACTGCACCGAGCACACCAACGTTCATATTCTCGATGAATTGCACGATATTGAACGTTACTTCCTCGCCCTTTTCACCAAGCGGCTCAAGAAAATTTAGTAGCATCGGCTGGATCTGGTTATGAACACCGAATGCTTTCAATACTGAGAAACTCAGCGCGAGCAGAGGCACGATCGACAGCAATGTCGTATACACTAGGCTCATTGCGCGAAGAGTGAGCTGACCTCTAACAAGATCTTGTACGAGAATCAATACGGTGCGCACGATCCTTAATCCATTCGTCTTCCAAGGTGTCATGGGCTTCTCCTGTTCCTCCCAAATAATTCTTTCAAGTCGATTCAGGAGACCTGAGGCAATAGGCTTCACTTGGCAATCCCCAATTTCAGTTGGAACATAGCTATTTTTTCGTTTGCGTCGATCACATTACACGTTTCTTCGAACACGACAGGTGGAGCAGCAGCTACGCAGATTACAGTATGCTGATGATGGCAACCGGCCTGCCCTCTTTTGTTAGCTGTGCAGATCAGAGACTGGTCAAAAAAGACACTAAAAAGCACCGCCAGGTCTCTCGGTAGTTGATTGATCTTATAAAAACATTCAATGCAGTCCATAGCTTATCTTATAGATCCATTTTGGCTCATGCCATAGATCGGATGATAGCATCCTGGTAGACAAGCTGAGCACCGACTAGCCATAGCAACCTAGGATGAGTTTGTATCTAATTGCTTACTTAGTACCAGTAATTTCTTGCAGGCAATGGGGGCAAACCGGTGAGGCTTTGTAAATTAGTTTGTCGCAAAACGGGCACGCTACTCTTTTGCCCTTGCTAATGTGCACAAGAATAACTCCCAGCGGACCGAGTATCAGGCCGAAAAAAAATGAGCTGGCCCCTGTTCCTTTGCGAAATCCCAGAATTGAGGCGGTAATTACACAGACCACCCACACTAGAATCCATACTTGAATCCATTCCACAGGCACCTCCTTGATTCTTCTTCACCTAACAGTATTATTTTGATACAACATCTCTATATTGTTTATGATAATTCTGCAAATGTTTAGTAATTATCCAGCTTGATTATCTGTGCTTAAGTGAATCCCATTAATTAAAAACATAATTGCAGAACAAACATTTAGTTTCAATAATACAACTTTAGGCGAATATTTTGTTATTGGTTTTATAAAGCCTTGTATTAAGTGTAACCAATCTCTCCAAGATACGTATTACTGGCTACACCATCAACATTTACTATGGTAGTTGCAAAATTGGCAGTTGCAAGATTGTAACTTCTTACATAAGGTTAAGGCTATGGCACATAACGACAAAACTGATAAAAATGTGTAAGAACCTAAGACTCTGCTACGAACATAGCTATAAGGAATCGATTCCAACTCACTGAATTGCTCTATACCTAGTCTTTATAACTATCGAGGAGAGGCATGCACGCTACCCTACCATTGCTTCAGACGACCAAGTTCCCGAGCCTAAGTCGCCACCAACTTACGACTCTTCAGATTAACCTTGGCTATCGATGTAATTTGGCCTGCGTACATTGCCATGTCAATGCTGGACCAAACCGAAAAGAAATGATGGGCAGTGAAACCCTTGCCCTAATCCCTCTTGTGCTCACGGCCCGTAACATCACCACACTTGACCTCACTGGGGGCGCCCCTGAACTGCACAATGGATTCAGACAGTTGGTAAGAGAGGCAGGTACCTTAGGCGTAAAAGTCATCGATCGCTGCAATCTAACTATCCTGTTTGAACCCGGCCAGGACGGACTAGCTGAATTTCTGGCAACACAGCAGGTCGAGATTGTTGCCTCGCTTCCTTGTTATTCGCTTGCAAATGTGGATAAGCAGCGCGGGGAAGGCGTTTTTGACAAAAGCATTTTAGCCTTGCAAAAGCTTAATGCACTCGGTTATGGCCATAATGGTTCTGGATTGACGCTCAATCTAGTCTATAACCCACAAGGTGCTTCATTGCCTCCTGATCAAGCCAAACTGCAAGCCACTTATAAAAGGGAGTTGTATGAGAATTTCGGCATCTTGTTCAACGAGCTATTTACATTAACTAATATGCCCATACAGCGCTTTGGCTCAACCTTAATTTCAAATGGACAATTCAACGATTACATGCGACTGCTAAAGGAAAATTTCGCTGCAGCCAATCTTGTGAACGTGATGTGCCGCAATCTAATCAGTGTTGATTGGAAAGGCTTTCTCTATGACTGCGATTTTAATCAGCAATTGGGATTAGAGTTAGGTCTTGCTGCACAATCATTGCAAGGGCACAAAAGAAAACCTCATTTACGCGATTTGATCAACGAAGACCCGACGGGACGAGCAATCCGTGTGGCTGATCATTGCTACGGTTGTACCGCTGCACAAGGCAGCAGTTGTAGCGGTGCATTACATGAGTAAAACTAAATAATGAGAAAAATATCGATTGTTGTTGCGGCAATATTTTTGGTGCTAATTTTTTTTGCGCTGGATTTAAACTCCTATCTATCTCTCCATAGTCTTAAGACTAGCCTAGGACAATTCGAGGTATGGAGAGCAGCCTCACCAGTACTTGTTGGGTTCAGCTTCTTCTTGTTTTATGTGGCAGTTGCTGCACTTTCCTTACCGGGTGCCACGGTGATGACGCTCGCCGCTGGCGCTTTGTTTGGCCTACTGTGGGGCACAATAATTGTGTCATTTGCCTCCAGCATCGGCGCGATACTTGCCTTTTTAGTCTCACGTTATCTATTTCGTGAAGCCATTCAGAGCCGCTTCGGAGACCGACTTAAGTCTATCAATGATGGTATCGCTAGGGACGGTTTATTCTATCTGTTCACACTACGTATGGTGCCGCTGTTTCCATTCTTTCTTGTCAATCTGCTGATGGGGCTAACTCTGATACGCGGTAGCAGCTATTATTGGGTGAGTCAGATGGGTATGCTTGCCGGCACTCTTGTTTATGTTAATGCAGGTACACAACTAGCGAAGATATCGGGACTTTCCAGCATCGTCTCGCCTGGGCTGCTAATTTCGTTCACGTTATTAGGAGTATTTCCGATACTTGCCAAATGGTTTCTAAATTTCCTGCAACGTCGCCGCGTCTATGCCAAATGGCAACGCCCGCAGAAGTTTGACCGTAATCTGATAGTAATCGGCGCCGGAGCAGCCGGTTTGGTTACTGCCTATATCGGTGCCACCGTTAAGGCCAAGGTGACATTGATCGAAGCACACAAGATGGGCGGCGATTGCCTAAACTATGGCTGTGTACCTAGCAAGACATTGATCAAGTCGGCCCGTCTCTCCCATCAGATGAGCCATGGTGATAACTACGGACTTAAAGCTATAGTACCCGAATTCAGTTTTCGCAAGGTGATGGCGCGAGTACATGAGGTTATCCGCACCGTAGCACCACATGACAGCGTTGAACGCTACACTAAATTAGGCGTAGAAGTACTTGAGGGTTACGCCCGTATCAAAGATCCTTGGACTGTAGAAGTCAAGCTCCTTAACGGCGACATACAACGCCTAACCACCCGAAACATTGTAATAGCCACAGGCGCTCGACCAATCGTGCCCCCTTTATCCGGTTTGAATGATGTCGGCTACGTTACCAGCGACACACTGTGGGATGAATTTGCTAAAGAGGATATGCCGCCGTCTCGATTGATTGTACTGGGTGGTGGGCCGATTGGCTGTGAGCTAGCTCAGAGTCTTGCCCGGTTGGGTTCCAAAGTCATTCAAATCGAAATGGCGTCTCGGATTATGACCCGCGAAGACGAAGAGATATCGGAATTGGTACAGATCTCGCTTGAGCGGGACGGCGTAGACGTGCTCACCTCCCATAAAGCCATTCGCTGTGAGCGCGAAGATGAGCACAAGTTCATTGTCGTAGAACACGACGGAGTGGAGCAACGCATCGAGTTCGACACACTGTTATGTGCCGTGGGTCGCGCGGCGCGGCTAACAGATTATGGCCTGGAAGAGCTGGGTATTAAAACCCAAAGCACAGTGATAACGAACGAATATCTGGAAACACTGTATCCAAACATCTTCGCCGCTGGGGACGTGGCAGGCCCTTACCAATTCACCCATACCGCTGCACATCAAGCTTGGTATGCAGCAGTCAACGCGCTCTTTGGGGATTTTAAGAAATTCAAGGTGGATTATTCAGTGATTCCCTGGGCTACATTCATTGACCCAGAGGTCGCCCGTGTAGGACTCAATGAACAAGAAGCTAGAAACAAGGGTGTGCCATTCGAGGTTACAAGGTATGAATTCGACGACCTTGATCGCGCTATTACAGATAGTACGACGCACGGCTTCGTCAAAGTACTAACGGTACCGGGCAAGGATCGCATTCTGGGTGCAACCATCGTGGGCGAGCACGCAGGGGATTTGCTCGCCGAATTTGTATTGGCGATGAAGCATGGATTGGGGCTTTCAAAGATTCTCGGCACAATCCACACTTACCCAACTTTGGCAGAAGCAAATAAATACGTAGCAAGCAAATGGAAAAAAACTCATTCACCGCAACGTGTATTGACGTGGTTGTTTCGTTATCACGCCTGGAAACGAGAACGGACTGCATGGTTCGAATCATCATGAAGCTGTCCATAATCATACCAATACTAAACGAAGCACGTGGGATTCCTCAGTTACTTGAAAAACTGACACCACTGGTTCGAAACGACTGCGAGATTATCATCGTCGACGGCGGTAGTGAGGATGGTTCGGCTGATATAGTCGAACACGCCGGCTTTATGGTAAAACGGGCGCCCCGCGGCCGCGCTCGTCAAATGAATGCTGGTGCGGCGCATGCTACCGGAACGGTATTATTGTTCCTACATGCTGATACACAACTGCCGGATAAGGCTGATTTGTTAGTCAAACAAGCACTTTCAAATAGCTCATCATCCTGCTGGGGTTGCTTTGATGTTTGCATAGCCGGACGCCCAATAATGCTTCGTGTGGTTGGATATATGATGAATCTGCGCTCACGTCTAACCAGCATTGTCACTGGTGATCAAGCTATGTTTGTCCTACAAACAGCTTTTACGGAGGCGGGTTGCTTTCCAGATCAACCATTGATGGAAGACGTTGAGCTGTCAAAACGACTGCGCTCAATCTCGCCGCCTGCCCGTATCACCTCCTGTGTCATTACTTCAGGTCGGCGCTGGGAGATGCATGGTGTCTGGCGCACAATTTTTCTTATGTGGCGACTGCGTTGGGATTACTGGCGGGGGATCCCGGCAAGCCAACTGGCAAAGACATATCAGTGAAAACTATCCGTATCGTGATTTTCGCCAAAGCAGCGCAACCAGGATTTGCTAAGACACGTCTGATTCCTGCACTTGGGGAACAAGGTGCAGCTGAACTCGCACAACGCATGTTAACGCACACGCTGAATGAAGCCCTAGTCGCTAAAATAGGCCCGATTGAATTATGTGTAACTCCATCTTCAACAGACACAATGTGGCAGACACTTGCTATATCGGATGAAGTGGAATATTCAGATCAGGGTGAGGGAGATTTAGGAGAACGACTGGCACGTGTAACACGGCGCGTGATCGCTGATGACGAATCAGTCTTACTTATTGGGACCGATTGCTTTGAACTCACTGCATTTCACCTG
Organism: Betaproteobacteria bacterium; assembly: GCA_004356775.1. Lineage (GTDB taxonomy): Bacteria > Pseudomonadota > Gammaproteobacteria > Burkholderiales > Nitrosomonadaceae > BJGV01. The sequence continues at coordinate 15,634 of SMXG01000032.1, forward strand.
CAGCAAGCCGCTAACGCGCTACGTCACTTTGACTCAACACTCATTCCTGTTACTGACGGTGGTTATGCGTTGCTTGGCCTAAATTTTTTTCATCCCTCTTTGTTCAAATCTATCGAATGGAGTACCAACGCTGTTTTCTTTGAAACCATGTATCGCTTGGAACAATTAGGCTGCTCTGTACAAAATTTTCCCCGTTTACACGATATTGACGAGCCGAGCGATCTAAGGTGGCTTCCCAAAACCTGCGAGGAAGAAGGATATGCATAGTAAATGGATAGCAGCAGTGTTGAGCCTACTGAGCACGAATGTCTTAGCGCAAGATACGGTAAATCATGTAGGCCACTTCGTTGCGGCTGTTAGTACAACACCTCCCGCCCCCTGGCAGGTGATTCGATTCGACAAACGGATACCTCCCACTCAGTACCAAGTAATTTCTTGGGATGGCGTAATTGCTGTAGAGGCTAAGGCTAACGCCAGTATGGCATTGCTAGCGCGACCGCTTTCGGTCGATCTTACGCTTACCCCTGTTTTGTGCTGGCGATGGCGGGTCGATGCCCCACTTAAAACTGCAGATATGGCAACTAAGCAAGGTGATGATTACGCGGCACGGGTTTACCTTGCTTTCAGCCTACCCACAGAAAATATCGATTTCATCACTAAGGCCAAGCTCAAACTAGTACGTAGCCTTTATGGAAACCATGTTCCGGACGCAGCGCTCAATTATGTTTGGGATAACCGCTATCCTGTTGGTACTCAGCGCCCTAACGCCTACACGGATCGCACACAGATGATAGTGCTGCGCTCTGGGCCTGAATATGCCGGAGTATGGGTGACAGAACGACGTAACATACTGGCTGATGCCATGCTAGCCTTCGATACCGATCGTGTCAGCCCAACTCTGCTAGCCGTAGCAGCCGATACTGATAACACTGGTGAGCGTGCCCATTCTGGTTTCGCCGATTTACACTTTGTGCCAATCGATACAAAGTGTGATTTTCCCTTAGCCAAACAATGAGATGAATCGATGACATCAGTCTGATTTTTGATGAAATGAATTTGTTGTTCAAAAACTTACACAAGGTCACTGCAAAATCTTCTCATGGATTGTAAGAACTGCATTCGTTATAACGACCAATTTACGACGTCATTTTGCAAAAATTAGGAGTTCAACCATGCATGAGATTGTTCAAGATTACTATGGCCGCCAATTGCAGCATACTGACGACCTAAAAACTAACGCTTGCTGCGACACCAACCAAATTCCAGCATGGTTAAAACCGCTTCTCTCGCGAATCCATCCAGAGGTGCTCTCGCGCTACTACGGTTGTGGGCTGGTCTGCCCACCCCTGCTTGACGGTTGCCGGGTCTTAGACCTTGGTTGCGGCTCGGGACGTGATGTTTACCTGTTGTCCCAACTCGTAGGGCCGACGGGAGAAGTGGTGGGCGTTGATATGACGCATGAACAACTCACTGTTGCCAAAAAACATCAAGAGCACCACTCGGATACCTTTGGTTACTCCAATGTACATTTCCTCCAAGGCTATATCGAACATCTTGATGAAATAGGTCTGGAACCAGACAGTTTTGATGTGATCGTATCCAATTGTGTGATCAACCTTTCGCCCGATAAAGACACAGTACTAAGCGGTATACACCGCCTACTCAAAGATGGAGGCGAATTCTACTTCTCAGATGTATACGCGGATCGACGCGTGCCGGATGCAGTGCGTAACGATCCAGTGCTCTATGGTGAATGCTTAGGCGGCGCACTCTACTGGAATGACTTCATGCGTCTTGCACATCGACAAGGTTTTACAGACCCACGTTTAGTCACTGACCAATCGTTGTTGATCACGAACTCCGATCTGGCATCACGTATTGGGAGTCTGCGTTTTTTCTCGGCTACTTACCGGTTGTTCAAACTTAAAGAGTTGGAAATCTCATGTGAGGACTATGGTCAAGCAGTAATGTATTGTGGCAACATCCCTGATCATACTGACCGATTTGTACTCGATAAACACCACGATATCGAGACCGATAGGTTTTTTCCAGTGTGTGGCAACACTTGGCGTATGTTACATGACACACGCTTCGCAGCACATTTCAAATTCATTGGTGATTTTAGTCGTCACTTTGGACTTTTTGCCGGTTGCGGCGGTGGCTTGCCGTTCGACACAGTTCTAGATACGAAAGTAACTTCTACATGTTGCTGACCTCTTATCGAACCAGCTTAGCTAAACAAGCAAGGACTGAATGATGGAATGGCTACTGATCGCATCTGCACTTTTTATTGCTTTTAGCAATGGTGCAAACGATAACTTCAAAGGTTTTGCCACCGTTTGGGGGACTAATACTCTAAACTATCGTCAGGCGCTTATCTTGGCCACCCTTGCGACAGTAGCCGGGAGTTTGGCTTCACTAACACTTGCCGGGGATCTCGTTCAGCAGTTTTCCGGAAAAGGGCTGGTGCCAGATGTGGTTGCCAGTGCACCACTATTCATTTTGAGTGTTGCTACTGGCGCTGCCGTTACTGTTTTTCTAGCCACACAACTGGGCTTCCCGGTTTCCACCACTCACGCCCTCATTGGCGGACTGGTTGGAGCTGGGTTGGCGCAAAGTGAAGGTGTGGTACATTTCGACAAGTTGGCTGGCACGTTTATGTTGCCCCTTTTAGTCAGCCCGATAATCGCAGTCGTGCTCGGCATGCTAGCCTACAAAGTGTTTCGTATGCATCCGATTGAAATTGCGAAAGATTGTGCCTGCCTAGTAGCACCAACACAATCACTGATACCAATGATGGATGGCACTCTAGTTAGTCGGTTTTCTACCCCAGGCATTTTATTGGCCCCCGATGCGATGTGTGAGCGCCTAGAAACACCAGTTCGGTTTTCTGTATCGAACAACATGGATCGTTTACATATTTTATCGGCGATGGCGATCTGTTTTGCACGCGGCGTAAATGACACGCCGAAGCTGACGGCGCTGTTCCTCGCCGCACACTTACTACAACCTTCTGCCTCCGTAGCAATGATCAGTTTCGCGATGGCCATGGGAGGATTACTATTTGCTAGACAGGTTGCAAAAACGATGAGTCAACGTATTACACGAATGGATCACGCACAGGGGCTTGCCGCTAATTTAATTACAGCATCCTTAGTGCTGATTGCGAGCAAGTTTGGCCTACCGGTTTCGACAACCCATGTCTCTGTTGGCTCTATCGCTGGAGTAGGTGCCAGTGCGAAAACACTTGATTGGCAGACACTACGTAACGTCTTGTTGTCCTGGATAGTGACACTGCCATTTGCAGCTGGAATTGCTTGGCTCTTGGCCGCAGTCAGTTGATGTGGTGGTTTAATTAAACGGCAAATAAGCTAGCTTGCGCTTTATATAAATAACGGTTAATAAGCTCGCTAAAATAAAATCCTATAAGTCAATAGGGGAAAATGAGGACTGTTCTAGATATTTTTTATAACGCATTGTGTGACCTGCTCCATTGTAAGGATAACAAATGATGCTGATGCAAATTAGTAGTCGTGGCAAGATGTATTGGAAGAGCTTTACAATGGTCCCTTTGGGAATACAACCCGGAAATCATTTATGGCAATAACACTGAACCATACAATTGTACCTTCATGTGACAAGGTTGAGTCTGCCAAGTTTTATTCTAGAATTTTCGGATTCGAGTATGTTGGCGAATTTGCACGTTTTATTGTGGTAAGAGTGAACGAAACTTTATGTTTAGATTTTGCAAATAGTGAGAAATTTGAGTCTCATCACTATGCTTTTAAAGTTTCTGAGCAAGAATTTGACGAGATATTTGGGCGCTTAAAAGTAGAAAATGTTAAGCATGGTAGCGGACCATCTAACTCAGAAAACATGAAAATAAACTATGATAATGACGGACGTGGAGTCTATTTTCGCGATACGAATGGTCATCTTTTAGAAATATTAACCACCGACTATAAAATAGCATTATAAGTAAATCGGTATTTCCCTCTGAGCATCTTGGTGAACATTCAAGCATCATGATCTAATCAAATCATTTTTTCAAGGCAATGTAGGGTACGAGATTTAAAATATAGATAGATAGCTTGTATTGCCCTATAAATTGAAAGTATGAGCGCGACAAATCTGCCTCACTTAACTCAAACAGTTTGACATGAATTTTTGAAATGGGGACACGAGTTAGAACTACGACAATTATTACAACTAGAAGTATTCCTATGTTGATAATAGTGCACCACCCGAAAGATTCTCTTATCATATGAATTGAAACCATTTGATTGCCTCTCTATTTGGTGAATTAATTAACTTTTAGTGCTGCACTTTACTTGCTATTACAGACATCTATCAGCCTTTAATCTACAAACGTACCAATATAGGGCATCCAGTAAGATTAATAAGCATAAAATAACCATACAAATGGTTTCGATAGTAAAATATTTCAATAAAACATGGTACAGTTTATATATTGCTTAGCTTTTACTTCGCAACCATGATCTTTCAAAAATTTATACGAAGGATTAGATTTGTGTAAAGAACTGATTACGCTTCGTGATAACATGCGCTTTTTTCTAAAGTACGAGACGGAGATCAACCCCATTCACCAAAGAATTTTTCCATGTCCTTAGTCGTAGAGACTGCTGAGTTGGTTAAGCACTTTCAATGGCTTAATGAGAAACAAAGTTTCAATCTCCCCACCAACAAATACCCAGCACATTAGACCAAGAATAACTCTAGAAAGAATTCAGTATCTTAGCTAGAGTAATTGCATGAAAAATAAATTAAACTATTTATTAGTACGTTTTCTTACTCGTAGTTTCAGAATTGCGATTGGTATAGCTATTCTCATTTTAGTTTTTTATTCTGCTGCGAATGCTCGCGAGATAGCGACATCATCTATATCTTTCGGTTCCTTATCAACCGCAGAAATCCTTTCCTGTATTTTTTTTAGTATTTTGGCCTATTTATTTTTTTTCTTGGCTTGGCCTGTTGCATTTGGCAAGGGTACGATCAATTTAGCAAAAGTTAAGTCGAAGGGAAAGGAGATAAAAAAACAGGTTCTTGGATTTATGAAGATGTGGATGAGGGGTTAAAAGCACAACAACGATTCGTGGATATCCAAAATTTATGCAGACACACGAAAATAAAAAACAGTACCTAAAAACTAAGTGGGCTATTGAAGATCTTGATTAGAAAAACTAAAATCGTATAGGTCAAAACGTCGCTTACAATATAGTGAAAAAGTTTTTCCTAAATTTAATTAGGATCACTCTTTAAAAATAATCTAATAAGTCAACATCATAAAGCTACACTGTGAAACGGATACTTAGCATCACTACACTAAACAAGTAGCCATCGGGCCAAATAGAAACCTTTTTGATTCTTCGGTCACGGTCGGCGTGGTATTGCGCAGCTCCCTTTTCATACGCGCGGATGATCGCTCGGCGCGTTGCATGCTGATCGAGCTAACGTTTCAAGTAGGGAAAATCATCAAGCTGTGGCTCTAAAAAGGATGCTTCAACCCATGGGTAACAAGCCATATCGGCAATAGAGCACTCTTCAGAGATGTACCGGAAATTAGCCAGTCTGCCGTTGAGAACCTTTAATAATCGCCTAGTTTCATTTACCTAACGCTCAATGGCATGAGGGATATTCTCCGGAGCATACTGATTAAAGTGCTGGTTTTGTCCGAGCATTGGCCCAAGACCACCCACCTGCCAAAATAACCACTTCAAGACTTCCGTGCGTGCAGAAAAGTCCGTGGGGATAAACCGAGCAGTCTTTTCTGCAAGATATAAAAGAATCGCTCCTGATTCAAAGAACGCAATTGACCCGCTGGCGACTTCAGGATCACGATCAACCACCACCGGTATCTTGTTATTTGGTGAAATCTGTAGGAATTTTGGGTCGAACTGCTCGCTTTTACTAATGTTGATGGGAATTATGCGCTAAGGGATACCAGTCTCTTCCAGAAGCACTAGTACTTTATAACCATTTGGAGTTGTCCAGGAATAATAGTCAAACATTATTGCTTTCTCGGTTTTAAGTGCATTTTTTATTCCTTCTGTTCGCAGGCGTGAATCTATATTACGACCTCATCACCGTTACCCAGCTGTTGGTACATACTTCAACTATAACAACATAAGTATTCTACAGCTTACTATTTTTTATACTATTATCTTGTCAGGTTACCAGCTCCTGCTTTCGATTTTTTGTTATCAAATCATAAGCGACTTGCACTTCCTGTGCTTGCTCCGTTGCTACCGCAATCATATCTTTTGGAAGACCTTGGCCTATTAATTTATCCGGGTGATATTGGCTTATTAACTTGCGATAAGCATATTTGATCTCTTGGTCGCTACTTTCCTTACTAACGCCTATCGCTTTATATGCATCGTCCAAAGCTGCGACAGAGGTTACTTGACCACCTGCAAAGTGCGACCGGTTTAAAACCATATCCAATATATGCCTGAATGCAGTCTCGTCATAACCAAGATGACGAGCAATATCGATTAACAGGCGCTCTTCAGATGAGTCAATGCGTCCATCAGATAAGGCCATTACGATGAGATAGACCAACAACATTTGTCTTAAGCTATGCGTATGGCCACAAACAGCCATAAATTCCCTTAGGCTTGGTTCAAAATCAAAGCTTGGGTCAGCTCCTTGATTAAAAAGAGCGATTGCATTCTGTCTATACTCAGTTGGCATGCCCAGTTTTTGAATAAACTGTTCGACATGTGCAATTTCATGTTTCGATATATGACCGTCTGCTTTAGCTAGTTTTCCTTTTAAAATAAAAACAGTTTCGAGAAAAACTTTCTGGCGACGACTACTGCTGAGTGGGTTGATACCGCCAATGCCATAAGCTCTAGAACGGTCGACAACACCCCCTAAAAAATAACCAAGAAATGCCCCAAAAAAACCGAAGAAGTAAATCCCTACTAAGGCACAAACAAGTTTAAACACGGCAACTCCTCTGATTTCATGTGAAAAAGCGGATTATAAACGTATGGACCACAAACTATATGGCAAACTTGGTTTTGAATAGACTCAGGTTTCTGAAGTACGACTAACTTGCTATTTTTGAAAGGACAAAATTGAGATGTTATATTGATACTTGCTCTTTACTAGCTACCACTCAAATCATTATGAATGGGGCAGTAACTATAATCGCGCTTCTAAAGGTACGCAAATTTCTTTTTTCCGTATTATTATACGGATACTGAAAGAATAATCTACGGAGTTATTAATGGATTTTCTTAAGAATGCCAGTATAAAAAAACGGCTCTGGGTAATCATGTGTACCATGGCATTAATGATGCTGTTCGGTGGAGGCGTCGGACTGGTCGGCATTGCAATGACGGACGACGCACTGGAGAGCACCTATAAAGACAGTCTCGAACCCACCAGTATGATTAGCAAAATGATGCTGCTAATGGGTGAAAACCGTATCCATATCATACTTGGAATACAAGATGACTCAGCGAATCCTTATTTTGATGTGCAAAGCAACTCGGATTCTGTACATGTCGCTTCCGTAATCAAGAACCGCGACATAATCACCAGTATTATCAGGGAATTCCAAAAACGTAATCTTACAAAAGAAGAAAAATTCCTGGCAGAAGAATATACGAAAGCACGCATGTTGTATGTTAACGATGGATTGATGCCTGCTGTTGCAGCTCTGCAAGAAAAAGATTATCAAAAAACTAATAAAATTCTCCTGAACAAAATTAATCCATATTACAAAACTGCTAGTCTTCGAGCGGATATCTTGTTACGAAAAATCCATGAAACCGCCAGAACTAATTATGAGGAGGCCTCAGATCGGTTTATTCTGATTCGAAACATTCTCATTTGCAGCACATTGCTAGGTATATTGTTTGCTTCCATCTCGGCGACGTTGTTGATCCGCTCGATCGTGCGGCCGCTCAATAAAGCAGTCATCCACTTCAAGCGTATTGCTAATGGCAACCTGGACGAAAATATCTCAGTTTCTAGACAGGATGAAATTGGCCAAGTACTGAGCGAGCTAGCAGCAATGCAAGGAAAACTGAAAATCATGATCGGTGAACTCGATCGCCTAGCCAGTACCGACAAACTCACTGGCGCATGGAACCGAAGACGATTTGAGGAAATTATTGAAACCGAAATGGATCGCCTGAGGCGATATGGTAATCGGCTGAGTCTCATGATTTTAGACGTAGATCATTTCAAGAAAATAAATGATCATTATGGTCATGCCACTGGTGATCAGGTACTTGTTGATTTGTCGAATACAATCCGGTCATCTCTCCGCTCCTCTGACTCCCTTACGCGCTGGGGAGGGGAAGAATTTGTCATATTGTGCCCTAATACGACACTCTCAATCGTATCAAAGCTTGCAGAAAGGCTTCGTAAAAAAATTGCAACAATAAACTTTCAGCAGGTGGAAAGCATCACAGTAAGTTTTGGTGTAGCTGAATGTGGGCCGAGTGAAACTTGGGAGCAGTGGCTTCATCGAGCCGATGAAGCGCTTTATTTGGCCAAATCAGGTGGTCGAGACCAGGTTAAAGCTGTCAAAAAACTCTCTGACCTCATCGAGGACGTAACTACCAAATAATAAGCAAGATTAATGGATTGTCCAGTTGGTGTTGTGTCATCAAATACTCAAAAGCGCCCAATGCGGCATTAGCACCTGCGCTGGCAGCAATCATGATTTTCATATTCTGCTGATGGATCTATATTCGTTGACTGCGTTGAAGTCGCCGAATAACCTGCCAATGGTACAATCTCGCAATACTAGGTCGAATAAGCGGCAAGCTGATCAGCCAAGCAAGCGGCCTTAGTCTTGGCACCCTTCTCATCAGAAGTATGTAAGCATCGAGTTCCGTCAGGATACGATGGGTCTCGTCTCTGACATGCAGCTCCGTTAATGCTTTATGCGGATCAATACCCATTTCACGCAATTGCTCTTCTTGTCCAGTTATATCAAACCAATCTACATTTGCAGCTGCTGAGCCCGAAAGTTTTTCATACCAGCACCTGTCTTTGACGCACTCAGGACAGGCACCATCATAATAAACGACAACCTTCTCATTCATAGTATTTCAACCTGGCATGGGGGCATACCAGTCTTGTGCCTCTATGCGTTTGACCCATGACTCAACTTTTAGGTACTTGCTTAAACTAATCGTAGTATCTTTTGTTAGCATCACGAGCGGAAACACTGCTAGATCGGCGATTGTGATGCCATCTCCAGCCAACCAGTCACGCCCAGATAACTGGCTATTTAAGAAGATCAAATGGGTATGGGAGGCTTCCACCAACACACCATAATCATACGGTGCCCCAAACAGCTTCACCGCTCGCACCTTACACTTAGGCTATGCTGTATCTCATTGGCTGCAAAAGACAACCAAAATGCAACACGTAACTGACTCAGTGGGTCTGTCGGAACATGTGCATTATCCGCATATTTTGCATTCAGATAGACCAGAATACCTTGTGAGTCATAGGCATATTCTGCTCCATCTTCCAACGCCGGCACCTGCCCTAGCGGGTGTTTAGCTAAAAAGGTGGGTGTTTTATGCTCGCCTGCTGGTAGATCGACTGTCACTTCTTCATACTCTTTTCCAATCAGCACTAGCATCATCCGTATTTTATGGGAATTACCCGATAAAGGGTCAGTCTGGAGTCTCATCGCCTTTCTCCTTATGGCAGAGTGCTGTCAATAACAAAAACGAATACAAGTAGGATGATATAGGGTAATTATAAAACGTGCACTTGAACAGATATCCATGTAGGCATTTATGCAAATAAAGTTAAAAACAGGCGGGAAGGAGCATTTTTATATGATTCACCATTTTACTATGCGCAACTTTTCAGGCTGGAGCATTTTCCAAAACACTTCATCAACCAATGATCTAGTCCAAATTTTCCGCCACCATGCGTCAACAAAATACCCATCAGCAAAAACCAGTAATAGTGCTCGGTAGTGTCAGGATAAACGAAAAGCTCAATCACCAGTGTCATGCCCATCAGGCCAAGCGCGCTCAGCGGCGTCATTAGGCCTAGGACGAGCAGCGTAGGTAAAAATAGCTCGGCGGTAGTGGCTATATAGGCTGCGATCTCCGGCGAAAGGATCGGAACCTTATATTCATCGGCAAAGAGAGCGACCGTCGTGTTCCAGCTCTTGATCTTCGTCAGCCCTGACATAAAGAAAACCTCGGCGATCCACAATCGAACCACTAGTAACGAAACGGCCTGAAACCAACTTGCGTTGCCAATAAGTTTATTCCCCATGGAGCACACATATTTGATCAACATTAGTTTCCATCCTTATTAATAAACACACCCATAGATACGGCCTGAGCAAATTCCTGTTGAAACGCCTGGACGTCTTGCAGTCTATCTCCCACATGAAGCATTGCTTTGGCAAAGCTTTCGCCTTCCTGGCAGGATACAAGTAATTTTTTCAAGGATGTCGATACTTTTTTAAGAAGAACGACATCCTCCTGATCACGCCAGACGAGGACAGTTTGTGGGTTTTCAAAGAGCGTAATGGATTCAATCTCCTTTTTCTGATGTCCTTGCCAAATCTCAAGAGCATTAAAACGCAGGTCAACAAAATGAACACCAGGATGAAGCAACAATACAAAATTAGGTCGTTCAGATATTAGATTTGTTAAGCTATTGAAATCTGTTACTAAAGCATCAGCAGCGATTGCTGCTTGAAAATATGCCCACTCAATTGCGGCCATATCGGAAAGATAAGGCCATGGTGCGGCGGGCTGGAATAAGCTTAAAAACGCACCAAGTTCTCCTCCAAATGTATGACGATTGCCAGTAGACTGTGAATGTATCTCAATATAATGGTGTGCGATTGTTCTGAAAAAGCCTTTCCCAACGATTTTCTGTAGAATAGGGTATGCACCCGCCAAAATGTCTGTCAGGCCGAGCAAAGTGTTGTTGTAATAAATATTAAGCCTTTCCGATGAGTTGGATTTGCTTTTGTCCAGATAAACGGCACTGGTGTGTTCGCCTGAATAAACATCGTGCATAAAAGCAGCCTGAATGCTATGCAGTGCAGGCATCGAATCCCCCCTTAACGCGCTGATGTACCACATTGGCTTTGTTTGCTTCCATGATCAAAACATCTAGCGCAGGGATGTCTATATCCCATTCGACTAGAGTCAGCACGTCTCTGAAGCGACCTAGCGCATATTCATACAGACTCCAAACTTCAGGATAAATAGGCGCGCCATGAGTATCAAGGTAGATTTTCTCACCATTTTCGAGCGTGTTAATTTGATATCCAGCAAGATGAAACTGCCTAACTCGGCCATCGACTAGAATACTGTCGATATAGGCTTGCGGATCGTAGTCAAGATTATATGCACTGATGCAAATATTATTAATATCGAGTAGAAGCCCACATCCACTTCGATCTACTAGCTCATTTAGAAATTCAGGTTCGGTATAATCTAGATCGTCAAAAGCGAGGTAGTTCGATGGATTTTCAACCAATACCTGCCGCCCAATTTTATCCTGAAATTCTTTAACATGATCTACAAAAACATCCATGGCCTCGTTAATAAAAGGGATCGGCAACAGATCAGGGACGTGAATATGGTTGTATGCACTCCAAGTCAGATGCTCAGATACAAAAACGGGTTTAATTTCATCAATAAGCGACTTGATTTGCCTGATATGTTCTGGGTCGAGACCATCTGCACGCCCAAGGGAGAGCCCCACCCCATGAAGGGAAACAGGATACATCTCGGCAATCTGTTTGAGTAGCTTACGAGATTGCCCGCCACCAAAGTAATTCTCAGAATGAGCTTCTAAAAACCCGACACTCGCTTTAGATGTTAAAAGTTCCCGCACATGCGGCGCACGCAATCCAATACCGGTCAATTCAAGCGTTTGACGCTGCATAGCATAAATCCCGGAGTTTGCAGGATATTACTTTTTGGCAACTCTACCACCGACGATCTTATCGCAAGTGCCAGTTGGAACATATAGCCATTCCTTTGAATCGCCATCTTTCTTCGCTTTACCAGCACAGCTGTGTCCTTTAGCAGCACAGTCGTTTTGACTCGCTTTTGCTATGCCGGCACATTTTTCAAAGCCTTCTTTAGCTTGCACATCAGGGGCTATCATCGCAGCACCTGCGACAAAAATTGCAAGAGCGGTTACAGTATGAAAAGATTTTGAGGGTTGCATGATTAAGCTTCCTTTTCAGTTGGTTTTACATAAATAGAAAGAAGACTACTCGCTAAATTGACTACAAATAAGTCCCCCTTTCATCAGTATGAATACGTGCCGTGAATAAATTAGTTACATTCTATATATAATTTTTATGCAAATGTAACATTGAGACTGATGACAACGTATAACATAGGGATTAATGACGAAGTATAACAGTGATAGATGGGATGAATGGATGCGCGCCGCTCTAAAGGGCGATCAGAATGCCTACCACTTACTATTAACCAGCTTACGTTTCTGGCTTGCGGCCTATTTTGCAAAACGTGTCCATTACAATGCCGCTGAGGATTTGGTGCAGGATACATTATTAACATTGCATGCTAAACGCCAAACATTTGATCCCCGCTATCCCTTCGGGCCGTGGATGGCAGCAGTTGCACGTCATCGCTGGATTGACCACTTGCGCGCAACATTAAAATATGTCGAAACTCAGTTGGAAGATGATTTCCCATCTCAGAAAACGGGCCGGGATGCTTGTGCGAAGCACGATGTCAAAGCTTTGCTAAAGTTGATCCCTCCCCCTCAAGCAAAGGTGATTGAGTTAGCTAAACTTAGAGAAATGTCCATTGAAGAAGTATCTAAACAAACGGGTCATAGCCCATCTTCGGTCAAGGTTATGATTCATCGGGGTATGAAAAAAATGATGGCAGCAGTCGAAAAAGTCCAAGATGACTGATGAGTGCGTCCAAAATGACTGACCAGCTGATCGCGCGTTTGGTGAGTGACCTCAAGCCACAAGAGCCGATTATAGATTCTAAGCTTTGGCTGCACTGCACCGTGTGCCTCTTAATAGTGGCGAGTGTTGTCATAGCAATGATGGGACTGCGTACCGACTTTCCAACTGCCTTACAGGATGGGGCTATGCTTTGGAAACCTGGTATATTTTTGTTCGCCTGGATCAGCAGCATACTTCTCATATTGGACCTTTCCAGGCCAATTAAAAGAGTCGAAAAAAGGCACTTCGTTCCCTTCTTTCTGGCAGGAACCATTCTGCTGTGGCAACTGATTGTTCAGCTACCGTTTCTTTCCACATCCGATGCAGCATTAAGCCTTCGTGACCCCAGTGCCATTTATTGCCTATCCGTTATCATTGGCGGAGGAGGAATAGTGATGGTGGTGTCTTGGAAATTCTGGTTTTCTAGAACAGCTTCTCCAAATCCCACGGCCCTGGGTGCGCTAGCTGGTTTTAGCGCAGGATGCCTTGCTGCAACGGCATATGCCTTGCATTGTGACAAGGACGGAATCTTGTATATCTTTATCTATTATGGAATATCTGTGGTGACACTATCTTTCCTTGGCAGCTTATTGAGCAAAAAATTATTAAAGTGGTAGATTTAAATCACTTTCAGGTACTACCAATTCAAATTTTGATGTGGGAATTATATGGCCTGTCACCGAGATATGAATTAAAGTTAGATAAATTTTATAAGAGGCTCTAATCCGTCCCCGCCTTCGTTCTGCAGACAAGATCTAGTTCTCGATCAGTAGTTTCTACCGTTTCACTATCTTGGCCGGTACTATCCTGATAAAAGTGTCCTGATTCATTCAAATGGACGTTTTACAGAGCTCCGCCATACGTTAGCAAGTAATAGTAGGTTCTTATCAAATCACTCAATAATAATGCTGACTATGATTGCTACCGTGCATGCCATGATCCATTTTCATGGTTTTAAGCTGATCCCTTTGATCAGCTGACAGAATGGCATGCACTACATTACGGTTTCTGATGTGCTGTTCAAGCATAGCTTTAAATACCTCTACATAATCGTTGCCAAGTTTACGTAAAGTGGCTTCATCGGTACTAGGCTTCATACTTTCGTGATGCAACTGCATCATACTTTTACGAATTCTTTTCTTGAATTGCTTGTGTTCTTGTGCATGTTTTAAGTGCAGACGGACAATCCTACCGAGTTGAGCATCGGAAAGCTCCAATTCGTCCGCATGAGTGGCAATCATATGTGCATAACTACGGCCGCCATGCCTCATCCTACCTCTCATATTCCCCATCATGCTGGCACTACTTTGGAGAGCTTTCGCTACCATAAAGCCGTTATCCGCGGATTGCCCAGCAGGGGAGTTGTCTGCCGCTGAAGCAATCGGTACAGTACCAAGGATAAAAGCAAAGGCAAAGGCAATAAAAATAGAAATCATGGATTTTTTGTAGAGCATAGTAGTTTCTCCTGAATATTTGAAAGAATTATACGTAACAATCTACCGGGAAACCCGGCGCACCTTCATTACCGAAAACCTATGCGCCAGGTTTTCTTTTAATACGAACAATCTGTTGCCGCACATATCATACGTAGGAATATACGTGCTCTAACGAATTAGGAAGCACTAAAATCAAAAAAAGCACTGAATGTAACTCATGGCCTACGAGCCTAGCGCGCTTCTTTGAAGTAAATATCGCTCGAAAGTTCCCTTACAAATAGGTTGCTTGCAATGACTTTCCATCTCCAGTTCTCATTATCCTGATTTAAAAAGGATTGCCTTGGTTTTTGAGCTGAACAGGTTAAGATAATAAAGCTTACAAGTAAAATTACAAATCACATTAATGTAATGTTGTCACTCGCCTATTCTCAATGATACTAACAGTATCTCCATTTAATAACTGCTATATACATAGGGCTAGAACATGTACGCAGAAATCCTGAGATTTTGGTTCGAAGAGATCGACCCATTACAATGGTGGAGAAAAAATGATGACTTTGACAATTTAATTATTGAGCGATTTTCAGAGGTTCATGCCTTGGCTACACATTGTGAACTTTCCGAATGGAGAGTAAATGCCAAGGGTAGACTAGCAGAAATCATCGTCTTGGATCAGTTTTCAAGAAACATA
This sequence comes from Betaproteobacteria bacterium, assembly GCA_004356775.1. Taxonomy (GTDB): domain Bacteria; phylum Pseudomonadota; class Gammaproteobacteria; order Burkholderiales; family Nitrosomonadaceae; genus BJGV01. The sequence goes on from SMXG01000032.1 coordinate 30,734, forward strand.
TTCAGAAATTCCCATTTAGCCTTCGCCAATGATTCCCTGGCTCTGGCCTTGTCGCAAGAAGCAATTTCAGCTAAGGTAGACAAGGTATTAAGTTCGATAGAACTAAATTTCCTCTATATGCCTTTTATGCACAGCGAGTCTCTCAGAATGCATGAGGTCGCCATGGATTTGTATCGGAGGAATGGAATCCGGAAAAGTCTTGATTTTGAAATAAAACACAAACAAATCATAGAAAAATTTAATCGGTACCCACATAGAAATAGTATTTTAGGCAGGAAGTCTACATCAGAAGAAATCGAGTTTTTGAAAAAAACGAACTCGGAATTTTAATGAAAATTAAATTCAAATAATACCTAGTTGCAAGTGCACCAAAAGCACTGCACCGCTAAAAGCGAGCGGCAGGTACTCATTTTATGCATGGTTAGCACAAATTTAATGCTTTTCCATCAATACAGACACGCCCATCACGATGCAATCCATTCATAGATTGGAAAAAGAAGTAAACACTTTTACCTACATGTTTCGGTAACAATCATCAATAACCGCAACGACTTTTACAGCAACCAACTTAATCCTACCATCTAAACAATATAATGACTGCAAGATCTATTTATGTGATTAAGAGCACACTAGATGGTAGACACTAGATTAATTTTGATTAATTATGGATTCTGTGATTTTACTCACAGAATCTATTTACAGATCCGAATACCATAATTTTTGTATTCCCTTAAAGGTGGTAATAGCAATACCAATTTTAGTATCTTATAAGGAAAAAGATCAATTATGCATAAAAGAATTGCATCTAATGACGTACCTGTAGCTCGCAAAACCCGGAAGCGCAACACATCTAATGAGGAAAAGAAGCAAGGAAAGAAAAATAAAGAAGGATCAAGTCTGTTCTACAGTTTACATAAATGGGGAGAAGATTATTATGGGGCGGAAGATTATTATGAAAAAACAGTCTATAGCGGCATGTCAAAACCACATAATTACAATGATTGCCAAAAAAAGGCCAGAAAACAATAATTTTTATCAATAATCTAGGTTTACCATAAATATTACAAAATTTCCGCAGGAATAAGCACCCATCCGTATATCGAAGGCGATCCTTCCGTAAAAATTAAAATCTTTGTATGTCAGTATAGAACAGCAATATCCCTATTCTGATGATTACTAGCAATATATTTCTCGACAAAAGTGTCCGGTTATTAAATTGTTAGTTTTTCTGCTGGACAGCTCCTTATGCACCAATACATTGTCGAAACCGAAGACACTATTCGTAGTCTTTTCGAATTAGTTAATCAAGAGGACTCTTTGGTTCAGGAGCAGACCTCGAAACTACGAGAAATAATAGCCGAGTTCAAAGCCCGAGGTTGGAATTCCCATACCAGTGATTTAAATGACGATTTCTCTGATACGTATGTTATGGCCGCATTCTTTCGCCTGGCAAATTCCACATCAGGAACAGATAAGTTGAAGTTAAAAGTTGCAAGATTTCAAGCCCAGCTGGGGGTGCACCAGTTAACAACTCAAACTATATGTGGATCTATTTTACAAATTGCAAAGCAAGGAATTTCCTCAGTTCATGGAAGTTTCTTAGCCCCTGATAGTTATATAATTGGTAGCCTGCCCGGAAGAATACTCGCCCCATTAACTTTACGTGACATCATCTGGCAGGCTTGTAATCAAGCGATCCATTGTAAAGGAGGAAACTATCGGCGGCCTGTGATTGATCTCTTTGCTGAGCTTGAGGTATTGCACGGTTCTCAATTTTCATTGAGTCGGCACCCTCGACAAAGTCGCGCAAAACAAATTATCCAGTTATTAGGATGGTTGAGCTATGGGGCCTATGTTGCTGATATGAGATTACTTTTGCCATAAATTAACTTAGCCTCTGCTAACCAAGCTGCCTGCAACAAGTACTCTAGTAATTATTAACCAGGTCACTACACAGAACCTAGGTTCAGATAAATCTAATTAAGACAAGAATCTTGTGTATCTGATTTGTCGGAAAACCCTATTTCATCCGCTACAATAGCAATTTTCTTATCGTATATGCACCCCTGAGGACATTACTGTAAGTTATCGAGTCTGGAGCGTTGGATCTTTGTTGAATATCAAAGATTTGGGGGCAACACGGATGAACTAAGGAAATCGTAGCTATCCATAACAAATAATTTTAGTAACATGATCAAGTTAAATAAAGTAACTCCTGAACTCACATGTTAAGAAATCGATTTTATCGAGGCCATGAAAAAGTTAAAAAATGAAGGCGCATTGTTTAAAGAAGCGTTACTTGCAGGAGTGAAATATGCAGAGGGGCGCGGTGTGGTTGAGTTTGAAGCAACGGATTCGGCAAGTGAGAAACTGTTATACATATACAGGCTATTGGTCCACGATAAAGTCATGCAACCTTTACCAGAAGATCAAGTCGCCGAAAAATCCTTGCGGCATAAACTTGCAATCTGGTATTCAAAACAATTACCTAAAGATCATCCTCTTCTAAAGTAAAAAAGTTACTGACAACGACCACTAAAAGCACGCGTGGAAAGTTACCTTTACATGTTGCACACTTTTCAAGTTTCCATGCACTCCTAAGCCTATCCCGCCCTTTTTCACCCTCTAGAGTAAATAATTATATATTTCTGATAGTTAGTTATTAGTTATTGTCATGCAACTCGTTTTTGGCTAAATACGGCAGTTTTTGCCGTATTTAGGTTGAAATATCGTAAAGATATCCCGTAAAGGTGCCGATAAAGGTTGGCATGAAATATGCTTTCTATGTAAACAGCAAGAAAGAATAGTGGGATTGCCTCGTAA
>SMXG01000033.1 GCA_004356775.1 Betaproteobacteria bacterium
CAAAATGAGCTTTTGCAGGTTTAGATAATTCTCCACAAGTGCATATTAAAAATATTTCGGCACTAGACAAACCAGTTAATTTAGAAGCGGTTAGGCAACAAAAAACCATTGCGCCAGTCGAAACTGACCTACGTACCCGTCGAAACTGACTTACATAAAGAAGAAGAATTAAAGTGTCCGGTTCTTCTGCTAAGTAACCACTATGGTTTTACCGATGAGAAACATACAGAAGTAGTAGAAGCGACAGTAAGCCAAAGCAGGCACTCTAGCATGCTTTGCAGCACTGGCGCATAAAGCTGACTTGTTCTAGTGCTCAAAATTGGTATGAAATATATCTGGGTATAACGTTGTGCAAAAAATAGAAAAACTTTAGGATATCATCGAGTAGCCAGCGACAAGGTATCTATTAGCAAATAAAGGGAATTACAATGCATAAAGGCCATTTTGTTAATAATACTAGCAGTTGTGAGCAGTAATGCGGTGGCGGAGTAGGTTGAGGTTGGCCAGTAACAACGATGTTGGAATTACCACCTACGCTGATCCTACCACCATTCGCAAGTCTGGTAACAAGGTGAAAATTTGGAGTTTAGATGACTTCAAGACGGTTCAGAAAGTTGGAGGCCATATGTCAACGAAGATTCAAGATGAATACAACTACAAGAAAAAGCAAAGTCGAGGGCTTTATGTATCTTTCCACTCTGAAAATATGAGCGGAGGTAGAGTAGTTTATACCATTGATTATCCTAACAAATGGCAGACAGTTCCGCATGGCGTCATGGAAAAAACATTGTGGGAACTCGCCTATGGTAAGTAATAGGTGTATGAAAAATACAAAGTGGAAAAACGAGTGTTTAGTATTGCTAAATGTGTTCCATGACAAAGGCATATTAGGAATTATGCGAATACATCTCTAGTCTTGGATTAAGTTCGAAAACTAGGTACCTCTTTCTTCTTTTCCCATTTTTGGCGAAAAATTTCTCTAGAAGGAGAATCAGTGAGTGATCGCTTTCGACCCAAAACGGACACTTAACATTTAACATGAGCGACAGGCACCTTCTTGCCGGCTGCTATCCGCTCAATGGATGGATTGGGCGTCATCTCCACAAAACTAGCGCTTAGCCGGAACGGTAGCCGTAGGGCCAACGCCAGCCTCCTGATACATGACCTCACCGTCTTTGGCCCAGATGTAGTGCGGGACGTTCGCAGGTACTACATACAGACCACCGGCAGGAATGGCGACAAGCTTGGATTCTTCAAATGTCTCGCCGAATCCCACATACAGCGTGCCGGAGAGCACTGTGCTATTGCGTTCGTCCGGATGTGTATGCGGAGGAATGCGACCACTTGCGGCTAGCTTGACGCGAAGAATGTATGGTCCGGTATTCTGCTCCGCGCCGTGCACCCAAGACCCTTGAAGCAATGGGTTGTTTGGAGGGCTGAACCAGAGCAGGCTTGCTGGCATAACCGGAGCAGGTGCCTCAACTTGGGCAATCGAATTGATACAGGTCGCACCAAGGACCAAAGCTATTGCAAGGTAGAGCTGCTTCATGGCGAAACTCCTCACAGCGTACGGTTGACAGGTAGATTATGCTCCTGTTCTTGTCAGTTAACTATTGTTATGAAGCTAAAGATTTGCAGAGGAATATTCGGTTTTTTCTTTTTGAAGAATCTCAATGGTATCTAATTGTTAGTATAGGACTATTCTTGCATTCCAGTGTTGGCACATTGTTTGCCCTAACCGTCACTCAAGGAATTATTGCCACAGCACAAACGATCTGTGTATTTGTTCTCATAAAACAGGCAACCAAATAGTAGACTCCCCGGATTTAGAGATAAGAAGTTTACTTTGTTTACTCGATCCAGAGCCTGATCCGTTCCCATTCGTTGGAAGGTCGGTTAACGCTGTTGACTTAGATACTAAAACAACAATACCTTAATCGTTGGTCAAACAATCAAACGACAAATTTAGTTTGTGCTGTAGCATCTGTAGAAATTATAATGGTGAAAATTAATCGTCAGAAAGCACAACTACTTTTCAAAAAATAATGACAAAACAGCCTAAAAGCCTTCTCGAAACAGCTATAGAAGTAAATAAGTTTCGTAAAGCCAGAGAATACGAATGGAATAACTTCCCATATGACGGAATACTTGGAAAACTTCCCGATGAGTGGGTGCAACCATCTATTATTCATGAATTCGAAAGTATCCGAGTCAAATTGCTTGAAACGAATGGATATTCGGCCGCCCAAATTAAACAGTCCATTGAATCGCATTCAAAGAGAATGAACCAACTTACAACTCTCAAGCATTCACTAAAGCTGCTTGGTATAACGCCTATTCCAAAAAATATTCGCGACGACATTGAGCGACTTTTTTGGTTTAAACGTGCAATTAATGCCGGGTACCCGGAAGGGTTGTATATGTTGCATGATAGAGATATTGCAGAAAAAATTATTCGTGATCGTAAAGAAAAGGAGAATTTGAAATTAGGACGACAAAAAGGCGCAACCAAAAACAAAGAACGAGCAGTCGCAGTGCAGTCACTGGCAAAAAAGATTAACGATGACCTGCTGAAAAACCTTACTTCTGCGAGATGGAATCTTGAAAGACGAGCCAACTATATAGTAAAGACTCTTACAAATAAAACTATAGAAATAGATGGTAAGCCCTCTCCAGCCAAGATGGTAAACGGGAAAAACTATTCAAGCGGGACAATTAAAGGCTGGATTATTGGGACATAGTTTCCGTCTGGCCTGATTTACTCACTTTTTTAACAGGTCCGGTCTAACTTGTGTATTTTATTCTTTAATATCAGTATATTAAATTGATACAGGTTAATATTATTCTCTTAACATTATCGGCTTTCCCGACTCGATTAAATGTAGAGATATATTGTGGAAGCTCGATCTGTAATCGATGCAATCCTTAAGAATCAATCCGTAGACCCTCTTTTCACTCCGTTCGAAGCGGCGGAATCAAAGGAAACTGCTTACATGTACCACTGCAACGACATACTAGCAAAAAACCATGAAGCCTAATGATAAAAAGAAATCTATGAAAAACTATTTAGTCTAGTCTAGCGGAAGCTGCGACACCCAGTAAACAAATTTGTAGCGCAACCCAGGCGTAAGCCCATAATGACAAAAGGCTGATCTATAATGACTAAGCCTTTGATTCATGGACAGACCGTTGGAGGATCAAACTCCAGACCAACAGATTAATCCGAAAATCCTAGTCTTTTATAAAATTAACTAGCTTCAACTCAGTTTAATTAAACATAACTAACCTTTACAAATAGCCATTCTATAGACATAATCACATTTATTACAATTTTACGACCACCCCATGTGATATATAAAAAGGTAGCAATGGAGTAGCAATAGAATCCTAAAGCTAGGGATAATATGGAAAAAACTAAAATTACCAAAGCAAAGATTGAAGGCTTGCCATTACCTGAAAAAGGGTGGACGTAACACTACGACCTCAAGGTACAAGGCTTGGGAATTGGAGTCGGCAACACCGGGAAAAATCCTTTATTCTGTATCGCAAGATAAATGGCATACCTGAACGTATCACGCATGGGCGTTATCCTGATTTAACCATTGAGCAAGCTTATAGGTAAGGCCGCTGAAATAAATTCCGCTATTGCCAAGGGCGCAAACCCTGCCAATGTGAAAAGAGGAGAAAAGGCTGAGTTAACCTTTGCCGATCTGTTTGCAGAGTATCTCGAACGCCATTCAAAGCCCAATAAGAAAACATGGGACGAGGATATATCTAAATTCAATACTTACTTGGCAAAGCCCATCGGTAAGAAGAAACTATTTACAATAGATCGTGCAAGTGTTGCAACTATCCATAGCAATATTAGGGCTGGGCATCCAGTTACTACAAATCGGGTGAAAGCCTTAGTTTTAAGCATATTCGGTTGGGGTATTTCAGTACGACTATGGCAAACGAACCTTCGCCCTTGGCATTAGGCTGAATAGAGAACATTCCCGCGACCGTTTTTGGTAAGGTGACGAACTCCCTAAATTCTTCCAAGCCTTAGCAGATGAAGAAAACGACACCAAGAAAGATTACATTCTATTATCCCTGTTAACAGGTGCGAGACGCGCCAACGTACTGACTATGCAATGGGCAGATGTGAATCTGAAACGTGGAGAATGGCTCATTAAAGAAACCAAGAATGGCACTCCACAAACCGTTACATTATCACCGGAAGCACTAAAAGTATCTTACGCAACAAAATACGTAATAGAAAGCCGTCAGAACCCACCACATTCGTTTTTCCCGAAGATGGTAGAAGAGTGGGCATCTAATTGAGCCCAAAAAGGGTTGGAATCGCATTCTAGAGCGTGCTGGCATAGATGATTTACGCATCCATGATCTCTACGGCGCACCTTGGGTAGTTGGCAAGTTAAAACAGGCGCATCCCTTGTAACTATTGGTAAGGGCCTAAACCACAAGAACCCAAGCACAACGAAGATTTATGCACGACTTGATTTTGAGCCTTTACGCCAGTCAGTGAATGCTGCTACTGCCGCCATGATGGAAGCAGGTGGGATAAGAAACTGCTGACGTATTGCCATTACAACGAAAGAGGTAAATAGCATGGATGATCAATTACCAGAAAATCCCACACCAGTACATATTTTCCGAATTGCTTGTGACATTCGAGACGGTACGGCAAACCCGAAAGACGCTAATTGTTTAATGGAGCTGTTTTGTTATTTCGTGGACAAAGAAGCAAAACCAATAAAAAAAGAGTTATTTGGTTATCGACCGGATGAACTTATGCCAAAAGAGCTACTCTGGCATTTTCGGGATGCCTTCAAAGCAATTCTTGATGAAGGAAAAAAACCCGAACAAGCGTTAGGCCTAGTATTCAGTGTTGGACGCCCCAAAGAGGTTGATCTTCACAAGGCTATTGCAAAAGAACTCTTAAAACTAAGAATTAGCGGAAAGTCTGAAACAAGTGCAGTTATGATAATACGTAATAGATTCCGTCGAGAGAAATCAGCCGTTGGCATCGCATGGAAAAAATATAGGTATCAAGCTCTAACAGATCTACAGTATGATCGTGGAAAGAATAATCCTTGGAAACCGGAAGAGAAAAAACGACTCTACAAGATATTTAAAAAAAAGGAAAACCCGCCGAAGCCTGCCTCGTTAGTGCTGTAAACAGGTTAGAGCGCTCACTGGATCGACTAACGCATGAGAATGTGCAACTACTCTTCTTCACCTAGGCGAGCTATCATAGCGCTAATATCCTCGCTCAACGCTTCGGACATAGTAGGCACACTATCGCCTATATTAATATTGATTTTATAATCGCCATATCGCTGCTGGTCTCATCTTTCAGCATAC
>SMXG01000034.1 GCA_004356775.1 Betaproteobacteria bacterium
AACCTGATATCATAACGTCATTTGGTTCTAAATCCCATTTAGACTTTTCCACAAATCCAAACGTCTTTCAGGCTATGTAAGTAGGCAGCACGAAACAACATTTTTTTGGTGAAACTAATTTTCCTGTAAATTCTACTCATGAACGATATTGCTACGCATTCTCCGCGTTTTTCTTATCCAATTGAAATACTCCAACAGATAGCGAGCGATATTTTGAATTGTGCCAAAAAAGGTGGCGCCAGCAGCTGCGAGACCGATGTGTCAGATGGTTTTGGTCAAAATGTCACTGTGCGCAAAGGTGAAGTGGAAACCATTGAATACAATCGTGATAAGGGATTGTCAGTGACAGTGTATATAGGTCAGAAGCGCGGTCATGCCAGTACTTCGGATTTCTCCTCGCAAGCTGTGGGTGACACCGTGGCAGCTGCCCTTTCTATAGCCAAATACACTGCTGAGGACGATTGCGCGGGGTTAGCCGATACTGCCTTACTAGCGCGGGAGTTCCCCGATCTTGATTTGTACTATCCATGGGATTTGCCAGTAGAGCAAGCAATACAACTTGCCCAGACCTGTGAAGCGTCTGCTTTTGAAGTTGACAAGCGTATTGTCAACTCCGAAGGGGCTAGTATTTCGTTAAGCGAATCACAGTTTATTTACGCAAATAGCTCCGGATTCATGGGTGGTTATCCAACTTCTCGTCATAGTATCAGCTGTGCAGTAATTGCTGGTCAAAATGACACCATGCAGCGTGATTATTGGTACAGTGTGGCTAGAGATGCGGATGACCTGGAATTGGTTGAATGTGTTGGTAAGAGAGCGGGAATGAGGAGTGTGGCACGCCTAGGGGCAAAAAAAATAGCCACTTGCGAGGTGCCAGTTCTGTTCGAAGCACCAGTCGCTTCAGGCTTAATAGGACATTTTGTTAGCGCCATAAGTGGTGGCAGTCTTTATCGAAAGTCATCTTTCCTATTAGATAGCATTGGCAGGAAGGTGTTTGCACCAGACGTTCAGATTCATGAATTTCCCCATCTAAAAAAAGGTTTAGCTAGCGGTATATTTGATGATGAAGGTGTCGCAACTCATGAACGCAAGGTTATTGAGGATGGAGTGGTGCAAGGTTATTTTCTTGGCAGTTATTCAGCGCGCAAGCTAGGGGTACGCACTTCCGGAAATGCCGGTGGTAACCATAACCTGATTATAAATAACGGCGCACCTTTGGAGTTTTCTGCATTGCTTAAGAAAATGGATAAAGGATTATTAGTGACGGAGCTACTTGGTCATGGTGTTAACTCCGTCACAGGAGATTACTCCCGGGGTGCAGTGGGTTATTGGGTAGAGGGTGGCGAAGTTCGTTACCCAGTAGAAGAAATTACTATTGCTGGCAATCTGAATGACATGTTACTTGGCATCTCTGCGATGGGAAGTGACATGGTAGTGCGTGGTTCCAAACAATGTGGCTCGCTACTAATTAAACAGATGACCGTTGCAGGTGGTTGAGGAAAGTTTTTCTAAAGATCCATTTTTTGGTGAATTTATTGCGGATTTTGTTTGCTTACTATGGTCGTTATTATGATTCATTGCCCACAAAAATTTCAGATTTTCAAACGACCATCTGTTTGCAGAAAGTTCGATTGCTAGCCATAGTCGTTTATTGATTATCTGCGAAATATTATAGGGCTGGTGCAGAAATCTAGCTTTCATATGCCACGTATTCCAAGTTTTTGCACCACCTGCCCAATTAATATTTTGTTTACTTGCGTTATTTCTCAATGAACTTACATCTCTTTGTTCCCAACTTGTTCTGGCCAAAAGATACGTTTCCAGAAATTTATCTGGATTTATCATTGCCCGCAATTGAAACACTTCTGGCAAAAAGTTCGCAGTCTGAAAATGAATCTCAAGGAGTCGAAGCGTGGCTGTGCCGCACCTTCAGTGTGGAGAAACAGCAGGATTGGCCAGTAGCATCTATCACATTGCTAGCAGACAAAATGGGAAATATGAAAGTAGGAAATGAATACTGGCTGCGAGCCGACCCGGTGCATTTGCTAGTCGAGTATGATCAAGTCATATTGGCCGATAGCCTCATTTTCCGAATTTCACCAGAAGAAGCTTGCCAATTTGTCGATGTTATTAATAAGCATTTTGCTGAGGATGATCTTCATCTTTCATCATACGGATCCGGCGCTAAACGGCAGAGGATGGTTTTTCTGCCCCTATGCTCTGATCGCTGGTATTTGTGTGTAGCGAAAACGCCTGTTATTCATACCCACCTACTCAGCGAAGTTACCAGCAAAAATATCAACAATTTTTTACCATTTGGCGCGGAGAATATGCTCTGGAGAGGAATCTTCAACGAAATCCAAATGCTATTACACGAGCATCCACTCAACCAGGCTCGGGAAGAGCGTGGAGAGCCAGTAGTTAACAGCATTTGGTTCTGGGGTGGTGGTGTTATGCCGAATCTAATCAGTTCTCCTTATACCCATATATGGAGCAATGATGTTTTTCCCCGTGCTTTGGCGTTGGCTTGTGGCACGAATTATACTGAGCTTCCGGATAATGTGGAGACATGGCAGCAGTCTATCGAACCTGGTAGACATCTTGTTTTTCTTAATTCCTTGCATGGAAAGTCTCAATATGGGGATGCCTATGGCTGGCGCGAGAGCCTGAAAGAGATGGAAGAGAAATGGTTTTTACCTTTACAGGCGGCATTGAAAAAGGGTGAGATTGATCAAATAGTTGTCACTACGATTGACAAGGGTAGGGCGAGAAGTTTTTCCATAACAAAAAGTAATTTGTGGAAATTCTGGTGTGTAAGAAAATCACTTTCAACTTATGTTGATTGAATGAGCAAATCATTGGAAGTATAGGCGGTAGTATACTTAATTTTGCTCAATATTTTTAGACGACTTACAATATCTTATATGTAATCTAGATGAGAATATGCCACAATAGTACAGTACTGAGCAAAATACACCAACATTTTAGAAGTACTACAACGAGCACAATAAACCTATGGAAAATGAGCTGTTAAATAGTGATCTGAGAGAACAGGACTCTGAATGGAGTATTTCAGCAAATCGTGTTACTCAGGCCATTGATGAAGGTAAATTTTGTTTGTATTGTCAGGTAATTATACCTATGAAACAAAGTGAAAACTTATCTGCTCGCCATGAAATCCTGATCCGGATGCCTGAGGAAGAAGACAATTTGATCCCACCGGGTACATTTCTGCCTTTTGTCGAAAAGTACAAAATGATGCCTCGTTTAGATCGATGGGTCGTGAGGTATCTACTGCAGTGGCTTTCTTCCCACCAATCAACAGCAAGGTCGATGTTTTTCATAAATGTAGCTAAAGACACACTATGTGACCCAAATTTTCCTGATTTTGTTCGAGGTCAATTAAAGGAGACTGGCATTCATGCAGAGATGCTTTGCTTCGAAATTGAGGAATCGGACGTGTCGTCAGGTCTTATAGATGCTTCAATATTCGTGTCGAAGATCAGGGACTATGGTTGTCGTGTCGCATTGTGTAGTTTTGGTCGCGATCCCTCTTCATTTGATTTGCTGAGAAATTTGAAGATTGATTTCTTGAAAATTGATGGAAACATGGTTTGCTATATGTTTCAGGATCCAGTCAATCTTGCCAAGGTTACGGCAATAAACAGGGTTGCACACACGATAGGTATTCAGACTATTGCGGAGCAGGTTGAAACCGATGATGTTGTTCTCAAATTGCGAGAAATTGAAGTGGATCTCGCACAAGGCTTTGGTTTGGGGAGACCTCACCCGCTCAATGATCTTGCATAATTTTGCAGGAAAGAGGATAAGATATAAATGAATAGCTAATTCTCTACAGCAAATATCACTCTTAGTTCGGATTTTTATATCCAGAAATCACAAGTGAAAGATTAAGATGGCCATTGACGGTTTTGCGCCATGGCCACCTTTCTAACTTCTAAAATATTTCGCATTCTAAACTTATATTAAACCTGTTCTTGCACGTCTTGGTCTACATAGCATTGTATTTTCCAAAGTCTCTAGTTTTGCCCAGACTGGTTTAAAGGAAAGGTTACAATTTCTTCGCTTGATTGATGGGAATTGTATTAAGAATAGAGATTACAATAGTTTAATGCATGTCAAAAATCATCGTCCGAAACTATACCCTACAGGCTTTAGACTCGTTAATCAGACATGGTATTCATCCCGTGCTGGCTCGTATTTACGCTGCTAGAGGTATAACGGAACCAGGCCAAATTACAAAAGATCTATCTCAGCTGATTCCGTTCAAGAGGCTGAAAAATATCTCTATAATGGCAGCACTTCTTGCCGATGCAATTGCTGCGAAAAAGCGTTTACTAATAGTAGCTGATTATGATTCAGATGGAGCTACCGCCTGCGCAGTGGGCATACGTGCTCTGAGAAAATTCGGTGCAACAGTAGATTATCTTGTGCCCAATCGTTTTGAGTATGGATATGGTTTGACGCCGGAGATCGTACGACTCGCTGCGGCCGTAACCACCGGAAAGCAACCAGACATATTCATCACTGTAGACAATGGGATCGCCAGCGTAGAAGGTGTAGCCGAAGCTAATCGCCTCGGTATACAGGTGCTCATCACTGATCATCATCTTCCTGGAGATGAGTTACCGGATGCTGCTGCTATTGTGAACCCCAATCAGCCAGGCTGTGATTTTCCCAGTAAGAATATAGCCGGTGTAGGTGTGATGTTTTACCTGATGTTGGCATTGCGAGCGGAGTTGCGTGGGCGAGGGGCATTCGTCTCAAAAAAAGAACCCAATCTTATTAATCTACTTGATCTAGTGGCGCTGGGCACAGTGGCTGATGTGGTAAAGCTCGACGACAATAACCGCATTTTAGTACAGCAGGGTTTGTATCGCATTCGCAATGGTCATAGCTGTGCGGGTATAAGCGCTTTGCTTTATGTGGTGCGGCGAGATTTACGACAGGTATCTACTTATGAACTGGGATTTATGCTGGGGCCAAGATTGAACGCAGCAGGACGACTCGACGATATGGCGATTGGTATTGAATGCCTCATTACTGATGATGAGTCTTATGCCATGCAGATCGCCCTGCAGCTTGAAGCACTCAACCGCCAGCGCCGAGAAATTGAGGCGGACATGCAGGACAGTGCGCGAGTTGCGCTAGAGAAGGTTCTTATGGTCCAAGGTTCAAGACAAAACGATCCGATTCCCCGAAGTCTAAGTTTGTTCGATCCCAGCTGGCACCAGGGTGTGATTGGTATCCTTGCATCTCGCATTAAGGACAAATTCCACCGTCCCGTGATCATGTTTGCTCCTGGTAACGATGATGAAATAAAAGGCTCGGGACGATCCATTCCAGGATTTCATCTACGAGATGCATTGGATGTGGTTTCTAAACGCTATCCTGGCTTGCTGCTTAAATTTGGTGGTCATGCAGCAGCAGCAGGTTTGACTGTTCGCACAAATGATTTTGGCAAATTCCGCGATGCATTCGAGCAAACTGCCCAAGCACAACTCACTCCTGCAGATCTCATGCACATCATAGAGACAGACGGCGATTTGAACGAATCCGAAATGAATCTGGAATTGGCACAGCTCCTTACAGAGCAGGCATGGGGGCAGGGTTTTCCCTATCCTTCATTCAATGCCCGTTTCAGCGTGGAAAATCAGCGCGTGGTTGGTGAAAAGCACCTAAAATTAAAGTTGAGAAAACATGTTTCAAGTAACAGAAAACAAAAACTAGGGCGCCTTTATGATGCAATGCTGTTTTTTCACCACGACTCTCTTCCTGAAACGATAGATGCTGTTTATCGCCTTCAAATTAACGAGTACAGTGGTAATACTACCCTACAACTCACACTAGATTATTGGGCTCCAGTTTGATGGTTGACATGTTGGTAGCAAATCTTAGCTTACATGGGGTTATAGAAGTTTCAATGTCAATTGACAAAAGAACGTACTTAGAGAACTGACATATAATGTTCAAGTCCAAACGTAAACGTTGGGACTTGTCGTTTCAACTACCCATTTATTATGAAATCAAATGCAATTCAAGTTTACCGCTCCCATACCTGGTTCAATAACTCACTATTCCCATTTTGATGGTTCTGGAGATGCTTTTGTTCTTGCCAAGATGGCGCAACAGGCAAAGCCTATCGTCATCATTGCGTCGAGTGCGTTAGCGGCGCAACGACTACTAGAAGAAATTCCTTTTTTCTCACCTGAGCTGAAGATTCATCTGCTACCCGATTGGGAAACACTCCCTTACGATACCTTATCGCCCCATCATGACTTAATTTCCGAGCGGCTTGCTACACTTTACCAAGTCATGAGCGGCGCCTGTGATGTACTGATCGTTCCTGTCACCACTGCACTCTACCGCATGTCACCACGGAAGTATCTTGCTGCGCATACTTTTTTTATTAAACAGGGAGACAAGCTTGTTTTGGAATTATTACGTAGCCAGATGACTCTGGCTGGGTACACCCATGTAACCCAAGTACTTTCACCAGGCGAATACAGCATACGCGGTGGGTTGATCGACTTATTTCCAATGGGTAGCCCATTACCCTACCGTATTGACCGAATGGGTAATGAAATAGAATCTATCCGTACTTTTGACGTAGATACGCAGAGAAGCATCTATCCAGTCAACGAAATACGACTACTGCCGGCTCGAGAATTTCCGTTTGATAAGGATGGCCGTGCACGTTTTCGTAGCAATTTCCGTGAGAAATTCGAGGGTGATCCATCAAGGAGCCGTATTTACAAAGATGTAAGTAAAGGCATTGCACCTGCAGGTATTGAATACTATCTGCCATTATTTTTCGAGCAGACTGCCACGTTATTTGATTACTTGCCAAGTTCCATGTTGCTATGTTTGCATCACGATATCCATTTAGAAATAGAGAGCTTCTGGCGTGATACTCTGTCACGCTATCAGTTGTTACGTGGTGACAACAATCGGCCTCTGCTGCCACCTAGAGATTTGTTTCTCACGATAGAAGAATTCTTCAGAGCACTCAAACCATATCCACGAATCAAGTTTCAACCAGAAATCCAGGAGTCAAATCCCAAATTTGAAGATTTTACTAGCGGCCTGCCCCCTATCCAAATTAACCGCCGCGCCATCAATCCTACAGAAAAACTTGCCGCATTTATTGCTGAATTTACCTTGCCTGGTAAGCGTGTGTTGCTTTTAGCGGAGAGTCTAGGGAGACGAGAATTAATCATTGACTATCTGAAGCAATATGGCTTGTTTCCTGATAGTTGTAACGACTATGCTCAATTTTTAGAAAGTACGAAATCTTTTATGCTCAGTGTATCACCACTGCGAAAAGGTTTTATTCTAACCAGAGAAGGGTTCGCCTTTATCACTGAGAGCGAACTTTATGCCATGCACTTGTATAAGAGACGCGCGCGCGAATCACGCAATATAACGTCAGTGGCAGATACGATGCTACGCGATCTGTCTGAAGTAAAGATCGGCGAACCAGTGGTGCACGAACAACATGGCATTGGTCGTTATTCTGGCTTGGTGAACATGGGCCTAGGAGATGGCTGCCATGGACAGCTGAGTGAGTTTCTGTCGCTTGAATACGACGGTGGCGATAAACTTTATGTACCGGTTTCGCAATTACATCTTATTGGCCGATATAGCGGTGCGGCACCAGAAGCAGCTCCATTGCACAAACTAGGTAGTAGCCAATGGGACAAGGCCAAGCGTAAAGCGATGCAGCAAGTACGTGATACGGCTGCAGAACTGCTAAAT
Source organism: Betaproteobacteria bacterium (assembly GCA_004356775.1). Taxonomy (GTDB): domain Bacteria; phylum Pseudomonadota; class Gammaproteobacteria; order Burkholderiales; family Nitrosomonadaceae; genus BJGV01. Next base: position 7,780 of record SMXG01000034.1, read on the forward strand.
TTATATGCACAGCGGGCTACTCGCTTGGGTCATGCGTTTGGATTCAGGCAGCATGATTACGATGTCTTCGCCGAAGGTTTTGGTTTCGAGGAGACACCCGATCAGGCATCTGCTATCCATGCGGTGATCAAGGATTTGATTTCGAATAAGCCGATGGACCGACTGATCTGCGGAGACGTAGGTTTCGGCAAGACAGAAGTGGCATTGCGAGCAGCTTTCGTTGCTGTTGCTGATGGTAAACAGGTCGTGGTACTTGTACCTACTACGTTACTAGCAGAACAGCACTTCCGTAATTTTTCTGATCGTTTCGGCTTAATTGCCGACCAATGGCCGGTAAAAATAGCGGAGATGTCACGCTTTCGATCAGCCAAAGAACAAATTCAGATACTGGAAGGATTAGCTCAAGGAGGCATAGATATCGTTATTGGGACTCACAAACTAATTCAGAAGAGTGTGCAGTTCAAAAATCTGGGATTGGTTATCATTGATGAAGAACATCGATTTGGCGTACGTCAGAAAGATCAGCTCAAAAACCTTCGTTCTGAAATAGACGTGTTGGCGCTAACCGCTACACCGATTCCTCGTACACTTGCCATGTCACTAGAAGGTTTGCGTGATTTCTCAGTGATTACCACTGCACCACAGGGACGGCTTGCTATCAAAACTTTCGTTACTCGTTTCTCTAAGGGAATCATTCGAGAGGCATGCTTGCGAGAATTGAAGCGTGGCGGGCAGATTTATTATTTGCATAATGAGGTAGAAACTATTCAGTTTGCGTACGACAGGCTTACACGACTGTTGCCCGAAGTACGCATTCATATTGCCCATGGACAGATGCGAGAGCGTGATCTAGAACATGTGATGAGGGATTTTTATCGACAGCAATTCAATATGCTGCTTTGTACCACTATCATCGAGACCGGGATTGATGTTCCTAGCGCCAATACTATTATTATTGACCGTGCGGATAAATTTGGTCTTGCCCAATTGCACCAGCTACGTGGGCGGGTTGGTCGCTCTCACCACCAAGCATATGCATATTTACTCGTACCAGAAGAAGAGGCCATGGGGACACAAGCCAAGAAACGTATTGATGCCATCCAGATGATGGAGGGACTAGGCGCAGGGTATTATCTCGCCATGCATGATCTGGAAATTCGCGGCGCAGGGGAAGTGCTGGGCGAATCGCAAAGCGGCGAGATGCATGAGGTTGGCTTCAATCTCTACAGCACCCTTTTAGATGCTGCCATAAAATCGCTGAAAGAGGGACGTGAACCAGATATGCAATACCCACTAGGCGTCACCACCGAAATCAATTTACATGCACCCTCCTTGCTTCCGGATGACTATTGTAATGATATACACGAGCGTCTAGTGTTGTATAAGCGCATGGCCAATTGCGAAAACAGCGATCAGTTAGATGACATGCAGCAGGAATTAGTTGACCGTTTTGGTCTTTTTCCCGATCCAGTCAGAACATTGTTGGAATGCCATCGCCTACGCATTGCAGCCAGGCCCTTAGGTATCTCGCGCATAGATGCTACCGCTGAAAATATATTAATACAATTTGTACCCAGTCCTAAGGTGGATGCGGTTAAAATCATTGAGCTTATTCAGCATAACAGTGAATATAAACTTTCAGGCCCTGACCGTTTAAGAATACAGGTACAAATCGAGGGCATTACGGAGCGAATATTACGAATAAAGAGTTTGATTGAAGAGTTAAGCGGATCGAATACTCAGTAAATTTGGCCGTGTTCAGGAACTATCCAGAATGTGACGCCACAATCCAAATGAAGTTTATTCTTGTTATACCAGTGGATGCAGCTAAAATCATTGCGCTTATTCTGAAGGAACCTACGGTATGGACGTCATTATTCAGGGGCTCGAGATTGAGACTAGTGACCTAAGGGAGCTTGCAAAACTCTCCGGTGCAAGCCGCATAGAACGCATTACCGGGCAGGCATTTCGACTAGTAGATGCTAGCCAGCAGGACAGCATACCGATGTATTGTCTCGATGCTAGACTTGATTTTGCTTTTGTGGAGCAATCAGTAAAGCTTGCCAGTTTTAGTCTAGCAGCAGTGGATATGGATTCAACCCTTGTAGGCATTGAGTCCATAGATGAGATTGCTGATATGTACGGTATCAAGGCACAGGTGGCAGAAATTACTGCCAAAACAATGTGTGGTGAAGTTAATTTTTCTGAAGGCCTAGAGCGCCGCGTGGCGTTACTTCAAGGTATGGATCAGAGCATGCTACACAGGGTTTACGACGAAAGGCTGAAATTAAATCCTGGTGCTGAAAAGATGCTGAAACGGATGAAAACTGTAGGCATAAGAACGATGCTTATTTCGGGTGGATTTACCTTTTTCACTGACAGATTAAAAGAAAAGTTAGGGCTAGATTATGCTGTTGCCAATACGCTCGAGATTGTGAATGGTAAACTCACTGGCAGGTTGGTGGGAGAAATAGTAGGCGCGCAGGGAAAAGCCGAAGCGCTAAAACGTATCCGCAACAAACTGGGTTTAAGACGAGATCAGTTAATTGTTATCGGTGATGGTGCTAATGACCTGCAAATGATGGCAGAAGCAGGGGTAAGCATAGCCTATCACGCTAAACCTATCGTTCAGAAAAATGCCACGTACGCAATCGATCATGTTGGTTTGGACGGAGTCATTAATTTGTTCGAATGATTAGACATAACAGAGGGCAGCAAGGAAATATAAATTTATGACAGTACCCTTCTGAGAGGGACATTATTAATTTCTGCCTAGGCTAATTTCTTGATCTATTCCTCGTTTAATAGGTCCGCTGCCAGAAAAGCGGTCCAGATAGAGGTAGATGACTGGCGTGATAAAAAGTGTGATCACCTGTGAGAACAGAAGCCCCCCGACTACAGCGAGTCCTAGTGGCTGACGGAACTCAGCGCCTGCACCCAGACCTAAAGCAATAGGCATCGCGCCCATTAGCGCCGCCGAAGTGGTCATCATGATCGGTCTGAAGCGCAGCAGACAGGCGGTTCGGATTGCCTCATGCGGATCCATATTGTTGTTACGCTGTGCATCAAGTGCAAAGTCGATCATCAAGATGGCATTCTTCTTGACTATGCCGATTAGCAACAAGATGCCGATCATAGCAATTATTGAAAGCTCCATATTGAACAACCATAACATTGCTAACGCACCAACTGCAGCTGAGGGAAGCCCTGAAAGAATCGTAATTGGGTGGATATAACTCTCATATAACACACCAAGTAATACATAAATTACTAGTAGTGCGGCGACGATTAACACCACTTGACTGGTCTGCGAAGATTGGAAGGCTGCCGCATCTCCGGCATAATTTGTTAGTATACCTGCCGGCATATTAAGATCATTTTTAAACTGATCTATATGTTTAGTGGCATCGCTCAGTGAGGCGCCTGGGGCAAGGTTGAACGAAATTGTTATCGCCTCCAGCTGCCCGGCATGATTGATAGAGATCGGCCCCACTTCACGTTCGACTGATGCAACGCTTGATAGCGGAACTATCGTATTATTCTTGCTACGAACATATATTTTACCAAGGTCGTTTTCATCGACACGATGTTCGTCCGCTACCTGCATAATAACCTGATAGCTGTTGCTTGATGTGTAAATTGTTGATACCTGGCGCTCACCGAAAGCACTATAAAGTGCTGAACGGATATCTCCGATCTGTACACCTAACAGGTTTGCCTTATCACGATTGATATTGAGACGTGCCTGCAGACCCTTCAACTGTTCATCGCTGGTGACGTCACGAAAAATAACCTCTTCTTGCATGCGTGACATGAGACCGGTGGCTGCTGTGTGTAAATCTTCAGCATGTACGCTGCGCATGACGTACTGATAACGACTTTTGCTGGTACGACCACCTAGCCTAAGGTTTTGTATAGGATTGAAAAAAACTTTAATACCTGGGATATGACGTACTTCACTGCGTAAATTTTCGAGCACCTTATCCATAGGTGGACGCTCACTGTGCGGTTTAAGAGTCATGTATAGGCGTGCGCTGTAGCTGTCATTAGCGTAGACAACAAGAGTCTTAACGGCGGAATTAGCACGGATTATATGGTCAGTACGTTGTAATAGCTTAGTCATAGCGGGAAAGGAAATATCTTCAACTGTTTCTAACGATATCATTACCTTGCCGATATCTTCGTTGGGAAAGAATCCCTTGGGTAGAGCCATAAATAGTGCACCGGTAGCGATTAAGGTACCGATTGCAACACCAAGGATTACTTGGTTATGGCGTAATGCCCAATCGAGCGCATGTTCATATGAGGACAGCGTTTTGTTAAATCCACGCGCGAACCATTCAGTCAATTTAATGCTGTATTCTTCAGGTTCGTGCTGAACGAGGTAGCGGCTGGCCATCATCGGGATCAAAGTAAGTGACACTACGGCCGACATCAAGACAGCGACTCCAACTACTACAGCAAACTCATGGAATAGTAATCCGATCACTCCAGGCATAAAGAAAATAGGAATGAACACAGCAACCAGCGAGAGTGAAATTGAGATGATAGTAAAGCTTACCTCCTTGGATCCTTGCAGTGCTGCCTGTAATGGCGTCTCTCCCTTCTCAATGTGACGTACGATGTTCTCAAGTACTACAATGGAATCATCTACTACCAAGCCGACCGCGAGAGTAATGGCGAGTAGCGAAATATTATCCAGGCTATAGCCAAAAACACGCATTAATGCTACTGCACCTAACAGAGAAATTGGCAATGACAGTGCCGGGATAAAGGTAATTGTAGCCTTACGCAGGAATAAGAAAATCACCAATACGACTAGAGCGATCGTAATTGCCAGCGTGAATTGCGCGTCGTGGATAGAGTTTCGAATCGAGGTTGAGCGGTCACTAGTTATCTTGAGTTGAACTGATAATGGCATCTGAGAAATGAGTCCTGGCAGCACTGCTTTAATGGCGTCCACCGTTGCAACAGTGTTAGTACCAGGTTGGCGTTTCACAGCTAGCGTAATAGAGCGTTCGCCATTGGTCCAGCTAGCGGTCTTGACGGATTCCACGCTGTCCTCGATTGTAGCTACATCGGAGAGTCTTACCGGACTGCCGCTCGGAGCAATAGCTACAACCAAATTTGCAAAAGCAGCAGCGTTATTGAGTTGACGGTTTGCCTGAATGGTGAGGGACTGACGTGGCCCGTCAAGCGTGCCGATCGGAGAGTTGGGATTAGCACTGCTTAGTGCAGCAGCAATGTCATCAATGGCCAAATTACGCGAGGCGAGTGCGTCAGGGTTCACGTGCACGCGCACAGCATATTTTTTCTGTCCATAGATTACTACTTGTGCTACGCCAGTAATCGTGGATAATGTCGGCGAAATAAGATCCTCAGCAAAATCGTTCAGACTTGAGAGTGACATTGAAGGCGATGTCAGGGCGAGGTATAAAATAGACGATTCAGCTGGGTTGATCTTACGGTAGGACGGTGGTGAGGTCATTTCGATCGGTAGTGCGCGCTGTGCGCGTAGTAATGCTGCTTGCACATCAACAGAGGCGCTGTCGATATCGCGATTCTGATCAAACTCTAGCGTGATCGAAGTGTTGCCCAGCGTGCTTGTAGAACTGATTACCGCAAGCCCAGAGATGGTGGAGAATTGTCGTTCCAGTTGCGTAGCTACCGATGAGGCCATGATCTCAGGACTGGCGCCAGGAAGTGATGCTCTAACCAAAATGGTAGGAGAGTCGTAACTTGGTAGCGCAGCAATAGGTAAGCCGTTGTAAGCAATGATCCCTGCTACTACGGCAGAGGCTGATAGAAGCACCGTCATGACCGGACGGCGGATACATAATTCGGAGAGGTTCATTAATTGTCTTCTGCTTTGCCGATTTTGTCCGGAGTGCGCAGATCTACAAATTTACTTATATTATTGCCAGAACCATCCTCACTACCTTCGGTCAGTGTTTCTACCACCACACTACCTGGCCTGAGATGCTGTGCACCTTCCAAAACAACACGTGTACCCGGCACAGCACCTTCTATCACAGCAAGTCCATCCTGGACTAAGCGTACTTTGATCGTCTGAGGCGTTACCTTGCTATCCTCTCCGATCAGATAAAGGAATTTCTTTTCTGGGCCAGTTTGTACTGCTTGTACAGGAACCGTAAGAGCATCAACTAGCATGTTCGGTGCTAGCATCACTGTTACAAACATACCTGGCCAGAGGTGATGATTCGTATTGGGAAACTCTGCCTTAAGCTGAATAGTTCCGCTTTCCGCATCTACTGCATTGTCCACAAATATTAATCGTCCTTTCTGCGCTGGCTCACCGACCAAATCCAGTTCTGCTCTGACGGATATGTCGCCTTTAATGAGCGCCTGTTGCAAAGCCACAAGCTCGCGTTCTGGTAATGTGAAGCTGACATTTATCGGATCAATCTGCGTGATACTTACCAAAACAGCACTACGTGGTTGTGTCACATTACCTGGGATCACACTGTTCGGTTGCACTAAACTACCTGGATGTACTGGAATGACTCCGGTGCGCCCGGAAATCGGTGCGGCAATCTCGCTGAAACTGCGCATCACATAATTTGCTTGCACAGTAGCCTGATCAAAGTCGAACTGTCCTTGCGAACTGTCGACCTGGTTCTGAGCTACATCGAGCGCAGCTTGTGAAATGAATTTCTGTTGGAACAGATCGCGTTGGCGTTTGAGATTGCGCACAGCATTTGCCAAATCTGCACGAGATTTAGTTAGTTGTGCTTTAGCTTTGCTGAGGTTGGCGTTTTCAGTACGCGCATCAAGTGTGAACAATCTGTCACCCTTGAGTACGAATTGCCCTTCCTTGATATGAACAGTCTTAATAATGGCGCTGATCTGTGGTCGTACATCGACCGTCTGTTGAGCAGTCACAGTGCCATTTGCTGTAAGTCTAACTGGCACATCACTTTGCGTAACTACGGTGCTTACAATTTGGACTGTTTCTACCTCTGTTGGCCTTGTATTGGTCATTGTACTCTGGTTACGCCAGACCCAAGTACTCGTAATCAGCACAACAAGTAAAATGCCGAACACCATGATCCGTATGCGTTGCTTAGTAGGCATGACAGATTTTGTTTAAGAAATAACTTTCATCAAAAATTTTACTTGCATCAAATTCTTAAATTGCGAGCAGAAATAGCCATTGCGATGATTATAGTTTGCCATGAACGGTAACTACTATCTTGTTGCTGGATGACTGGGTCAGAAAGCTAGCTTTTGGAATGTGTTTGTAATATTGCATAGCATTTCTCGGTTGCGGCGTCTATTACCACAATACCATATCATGGAAAGCTAATTGCAACCGCATTAGATACTACAGGATGTTACACAGTGACATGAACCAAGATTTAGTGAACAGATGCCATAAGTTAAAATTCAAAAATTATGTTATAACTTCGATGTGGTGTGTCTTGAAATAGTTAAAAAAGAATCAATGTTTATTATTATCATTGTAGTCAAAGGTACGCAGTATAGGATATTCCGAGTGATGTTTAATTATTATCAAGGAGATTTAATTATGAAACACATACCTACTGCGCTTGTAATTGGCATCTTTACACTTTTCCTAAGCGCTCAGGCCAATGCTCACCATCATACAGCGCAAGCAATTGAACATGCAGCGATGGCCAAGGCCCACGGAGAAGATGGTCATGCAAAAGTACTGCTCCAACATGCGAAGGAAGCACTCAAACATGCTA